>CAJUMS010000007.1 GCA_910587465.1 uncultured Oscillospiraceae bacterium | reverse complement strand
CCTGAAAAATATTTTTATCCTGTTCATTTTAACGCTCCCAAAAGTTACTTCCGTTTGTTATTATAGCATTTTATCGCGGAATTTGCAAGTATATTTGCGAAAAAAGAAAACCGCCCCGAAAATTCCTCGGAGCGGTTTTTGCATCAAATCATTTATTCGGTGATAACGCGCACAGCGGTTCTGAAGCCCGCGTAAAAGCCGCGTCTCTGCGCGTCGTCGCAGATCTCGAGGAACCTGCTCTCAAACTCCTCTATCTGCTGCGGCGACATATCGAACATCTTTTCGATACTGGTTATCTTGATGTTGTCGCTTGCCGTGTGCTCGGGGAGCTTCACCGTGAATTCTCCCTCGCAGTATGCGTTGTAAATTACCTCTAAAATACCCATTATAAAATTTCCTTTCTTAAAATACTTGACAAGAAAGCTATCTAATGGTATAATAGATTTTAGATAGGATTTTCCTGTCGGGTTTGATAAGCTGTTGTTTTCTTTGGTTGGATGGCAACAGCTTATTTTTTTAGTTTTTCGTAGATTTCCCTAATACCCTGTCTCAATATCTCGGATTTGGATAATCCGGTTTTCTCCGAAATAAAATCGAGCCTTTTGATATCCTCGTCCGAAACACGTATTTTAACAGTTGAATGTTTAGGGTCGTCGGTGGGTCTTCCCATTCGCGGACTCATTTCATCACCTCACTTTTGTTCACACCTATATAATAACATAAGTACGAACAAATGTCAATACAAAATGCATATTTTGTACAAATGCACAATCAACGCATATCTATTTTGTGCAAAAAGACTTTGCACAAAAACATGCATGAAATAACTTGACAAGAAAGCTATCTAATGGTATAATAGATTTTAGATAGGATTTTCCTGTCGGTTTTGATAAGCTGTTGCGTTCTTTGCGAAGGTGGGCAACAGCTTATTTTTTTTGCTCCAAAAGGAGACGAATTCCTTGACGGATAGCTTCGGTTCTGGTAATATTATGCTCCTCGCAATACTTCAACAGCTCCTCGTGTTCGGTCTTGTCAAAGCGCACCTTTACGTTTATATCCTTGGGATTGTCCGATTTTGGTCTGCCTGTTCTCGGAGACACATCTTCACCTCTTTCCGTGTTCCTTGATAATATTATACTAAAAGCCCCACGAAAAGTCAAGTGTTCTTTTAAAAATTGTATTATTATCCAAAAAAATGTGCGACCTTTTGTAGAAATTTGCTAAAAATCGGGTTTCCAAAGGGACCGGTCCCTTTGGCGGGGGCGCGGGGGCAGAGCCCCCGCACTCGATTTATTACTGCCAAAAAAGGGCTGCCAAAATTGGCAGCCCCAAAGAAAAGGGAGCGGGATATCCGGTCGAAAGCCGACAGCAAAAGCCGCTGACCCTTGACCGTCTTATACGTTGAACAGCAGCTCGTCGTAGGTCGGGTACGGCCAGTACTCCTCGCCGACGATAGTCTCCAGCTCGTCCGCGACAGCGCGCAAGCTCTGCATATCCGCGAACACCTCGTCGTGATAGTAACGCGCCTTAGCCTCCTCGCCGTCAATGGACTGCGCCTTGACTACCGCGTCGGACAGCGCGTGAGCCTTATCGCTCAGCGCAACGGTAAGCTCGTTGACCTTCTGCGCCATCTCGGTCTCGACGGTCGGTTCAACGCCTATCGCCTTCTTGCTCGCCGCGATATCGCATACGTCCTTCGCAAACTTCATTACCGCGGGGAGAATTTCGGTCTTAGCCATATCCGCAGCGGTGAGCGCCTCGATATTGATGACCTTAGAATAATTCTCGAGCAGTATCTCCTGTCTCGCGTGCAGCTCGATCTCGCTGTATACGCCGAACTTCTTGAACAGGTCGATATTCTTCTGCGCGGTAAGGCACGGGATAGCGTCGACGGTGGATTTCAGGTTGAGCAGTCCGCGCTTCTCGGCTTCTACGGGCCATTCGTCGCCGTAGCCGTTGCCGTTGAATATAACGCGCTTATGCTCCTTGATAGTCTTTACAAGCAGATCGTGAAGCTCCTCGTTGAAGTTCTCCTTAGAAACGCCCTCCAATTCGTCCGCGAACTCTGTAAGCGCGTTTGCTACTATGGTGTTGAGTATCGTGTTCGGACCCGCAACGTTGAGGTTGGAGCCCACCATTCTGAATTCGAACTTATTGCCCGTAAACGCGAACGGAGAGGTTCTGTTTCTGTCGGTGCTGTCCTTCGGGAACTCGGGAAGCGACGATACGCCGACGTTGAACATCTGCTTGCCCGCGCCCGTGTACTCCTTGCCCTCTACAAGCGCGTCAACAACGGCTTGCAGCTCCTCGCCGAGGAAAATAGAGATGATGGCGGGAGGCGCTTCGTTCGCGCCCAGACGGTGATCGTTACCGGGGCTCGCTACAGACAGTCGGAGCAGATCGGAATACTCGTCGACAGCCTTGATTATCGCCGCGAGGAACGTCAGAAACTGCGCGTTCTGCATGGGCGAGCGTCCGGGATTGAGCAGGTTCTGACCGTCGTCGGTGGACAAACTCCAGTTGTCGTGCTTGCCCGAACCGTTAATGCCCGCGAAGGGCTTCTCGTGCAGCAGGCAGACAAGATCGTGCTCGAGAGCGATCTTCTTCATCAGCTCCATGGTGAGCTGGTTCTGGTCGGTAGCGAGGTTTGCGGGCGCGAATATCGGCGCGTTCTCGTGCTGCGACGGAGCGACCTCGTTATGCTTGGTCTTGGAGGTTATGCCGAGCCTCCACAAATGCTCGTCGAGATCCTTCATATAATCGGCAACGCGTTCCTTTATCGAGCCGAAATAGTGGTCGTCAAGCTCCTGACCCTTGGGAGCGGGAGCGCCGAACAGCGTTCTGCCCGTGAAAATAAGGTCCTTTCTCTTATCGTAGGTCGCCTTGTTGACGAGGAAGTACTCCTGTTCCGCGCCGACGGTAGCGACAACGCGCTTTGTGGTCTCGTTGCCGAACAGGCGGAGTATACGCAGAGCCGCGTCGGATACCACGTCCATGGATCGCAGCAGCGGGGTCTTTTTATCAAGCGCCTCGCCCGAATACGAATAGAACGCGGTGGGAATGTACAGCGAGCCCTCCTTTACGAACGCGTAGGAGGTCGGGTCCCAAGCCGTGTAGCCGCGCGCCTCGAACGTCGCTCTGATACCGCCCGACGGAAAGCTCGACGCGTCGGGCTCGCCCTTGATAAGCTCCTTGCCCGAAAACTCCATAATCACCGTGCCGTCGCCCATCGGCGAGATGAAGCTGTCGTGCTTCTCGGCGGTGATGCCCGTCATCGGCTGAAACCAGTGCGTATAGTGGGTCGCGCCCTTTTCGATCGCCCAGTCCTTCATTGCCGCCGCCACTACGTCGGATATCGAGCTGTCAAGCTCCTTGCCCTCCGCAATGGTCTTTTTCAGCGTCTTGAACACGTTCTTCGGCAGGCGCTGCTTCATCGTCTCCTCGTTGAACACGTCGATACCGAACTGGTCCACAACATTAAATTTCTCTTCCATTGTCCCTTTCCTCCCTGAGTTCTTAAAAATAAAAACGGCGTTTTGAGTGCAGTTATCCCGTACCCGAAACGCCGTTGTTTCTTACAGTTATTATTATAGCCGATAATTCGCCTTTTGTCTACTGTTTTCTTGCACAAATTATAAAAATATTTGCGCAGATTTCACAGCAACTTGCACAATCAAATGCAATTTACCGTTCAAAATAATTCTTTTTAAAGGCTTATCCGATAAAAATTCCGCCGATTTTGCAAGTTGGGAAGCACAGACTTTCACAATTACTTGTTGAACATATCCTTGATCTTATCGAAGAACGACTTGCGTTTTTCATAATTCTTCTCTTCAAGGGTATCCTCGAATGCTTGCAGCGCCTCTTTCTGCTTTTTGTTGAGGTTCTTGGGAACCTCGACGTTTATCTTGACCATCTGGTCTCCCCTGTCGCCCTCGGAGCGCTGAAGCTTCTGAACGCCCTTTCCGCGCAGTCTGAACACCGTGCCCGGCTGAGTTCCCGCGGGAACGTTATAGCTCACCTTGCCGTCGATAGTCGGCACCTCTATCTCCGCGCCGAGCGCCGCCTGCGCGTATGTTATCGGGAAGTCTATCCAGATATTGTAATCCTCGCGTTCGAAAACGGGGTCCTTGCGCACTGAGATACGTACCTTGAGGTCGCCGCGCTGACCGCCGTTCGTGCCGACGCTGCCCTGTCCGCGAACGTTGAGGGTCATTCCGTCGTCGATACCGGCGGGCACCTTGACGGAAACCGTCTTCTTCATCGTCGTCTTGCCCGAGCCGCCGCACTTTCCGCACGGACTTTCTATAATCTTACCCTTGCCGCCGCACTTAGAGCACGGTCTCTGCGACTGCATCATACCGAACATACTGCGCTGCTGAACCGTAACGTAGCCCCTACCCTTACAGTCGGGACAGGTCTTTGTGCTTGTGCCCGCCTTTGCGCCGGTGCCGCTGCACTCGGGGCAGTCCTCCGTCCTGTTTATCGTGATATCGTGCGAAACGCCCTTGCACGCCTCCATAAACCCGATCTCAAGCTGCACCGCGATATCCGCGCCGCGTCGCGGAGCGTTCGGATTAGACGAACGTCCGCCGCCGAAGCCGCCCATACCTCCGCCGAAAATGTCCGCAAAGATATCGCCCAGATCCACGCCCTCGAAACCGCCCGTGAAGTTAGCTCCGCCGCCGTAGCTCGGGTCGACGCCCGCGTGACCGAACTGGTCATACTTCGCGCGCTTTTCGGGATCGCTCAGCACCTGATTTGCTTCGTTGACCTCCTTGAACTTAGCCTCCGCCTCGGGATCGTCGGGGTTCAAATCGGGGTGGTACTGCTTGGCAAGCTTACGGTACGCCTTCTTTATTTCTGCGTCCGAAGCGCCCTTTTGCAGTCCCAGCACCTCGTAATAATCTCTTTTCTCTGCCATAACCTTGTCTCCTTATTTAAAAGGCAAAAGCTCGCACCGCTCGCTTCGCTGCACTTCGGCAACACCCGCTTGCTTGCGGCTTCTGCCGCTGCGACTGTATTACCTTGACTTTTATCAAACACGCCCAAATGTGCCGCCGTTAATAATCAAAAAGATCGGGATCGACCATTGGCACGATAAGCTCGCAGATCTCGCCGCTCTCGTCAAAGCCCCAGTAGCTCTGATAAAAGCCGTCGCCGAAGCCCGAGCTTATCTGCACCATTTGCTCGCCGCTGTCGGGGTTCGTCCACTCTATGAAATCGCCACCCTCGCGTTGGTAAGCGGGGAGCTTTTTGTCGCTTTCCTCAAAGAACGCTTGAAAATAATCGTCATAATGATTCTTTCCTGGGTTTTCCTTATGCCATTTACCGAGAAAATCTGCGTAATTCTTCGCCGCGCCCGCGTCGATAAAGCACATCATTCCCGCGTCTACGGGGAAGCCGTGCATAACGCCGTCCTTACACTTAGCGGCAGCCGTCTCCTCCTCGGACTCCGCCGGCTCGTAGCGCACCGCCTCAGAATCCTTTATCTTCAGACGCGCCGTACACATTCTTATGCCTACATATTCGTTACGGCAGATAGCTACCTCGGCGGGATAACTGCCGCTCGGTATCTCACGTTTAAGTACGGGCGCAATAACATGCTCGCCGAACATATAGCACAGAGGATCGGCGACGATGACCTTTCCGCTCGGTACATCAACTGTGCCGACCGTAAGGTAAAATCGCGTTTCCGTCTTGACAAACTGCCGCGCGATCTTATCGGCGTCAACCTCGATTTGACTAATGTACTTCAGGTTGCGCTCGAAAACCGCCTGAAAATTTTCCCTCGCGTTGAAATGAACAATAAAATCAGCCATTTTGAACGCCAATTCTATCGCCTCGTCCTTGTCCGCAGGAAGCTCGTCAAAACCGCTGAAAACCGCGTTGCAGTCGGTGCTCTCCTCGTCCTCAAAGCCTCCGGCGATACCGATAAGATTCTTTCCGAGAGTGCTCTTTTTGAACTTGAACACGAAAAAAATCCTGTCACCGTTCCGATCGTCCCTTATCGCAAACGCAAACCCAATCTTCTTCGGCGGCTTGCCGTCCATCTCATCCTGTTCGGAAAGCCATTCGCACAGCGCTTTCTGCGCGATATCCCTCTGCTTTTCGTTCATATAAATCCTTTCAAAATCGGCAAATACACCGTGTGATAACGCACGGTGTACCGCCTTAATTACTGAAATTACTTCTCGGTAAACTCAACGTCGACCGCGCCGTCGTCATTGCCTCCGTTATCCTCCGGAGCGGCTCCTGCCGCGCCTGCCATATCCTCGGGATTACCGCCGTTCGCCTGGTATACCTTGCCCGCAACCTCGTAGAAAGCGTTCTGGAGCTCCTCCTTAGCTTTCTTGATAGCCTCGATATCGGTCCCCTTAAGCGCTTCCTCGAGAGCCGCGATCTTCGGCTCTACCTTTTCCTTGTCCTCGGCAGTTACCTTGTCGCCGAATTCTGTCATGGACTTCCTCATCTGGTAAACCATGGAGTCCGCTTCATTGCGGGTGTCAACGTCCTCCTTACGCTTCTTGTCCTCAGCCGCGAACGCTTCAGCTTCCTTGACAGCCTTGTCGATATCGTCCTTGCTCATGTTGGTGGACGCGGTTATGGAGATATGCTGCTCCTTGCCCGTGCCGAGATCCTTTGCGGATACGTTTACGATACCGTTTGCGTCGATGTCGAACGTTACCTCGATCTGCGGTATTCCGCGGGGCGCGGGAGCGATACCGTCAAGACGGAAGTTGCCGATAGACTTGTTGTCCTTTGCGAACTCGCGCTCGCCCTGAAGTACGTTAACGTCAACGGACGGCTGATTGTCCGCGTAGGTAGTGAACACTCTGCTTTCCTTGGTCGGGATCGTGGTGTTGCGCTCGATCATTCTCGTGCATACGCCGCCTGCGGTCTCGATACCGAGCGACAGCGGAGTAACGTCGAGCAGTACGATACCCTGTACTTCCTTATTCAATACGCCGCCCTGAATGGACGCGCCGATAGCAACGCACTCGTCGGGATTGATACCCTTGAACGGATCCTTGCCGAGGAAGCTCTTTACTGCATCCTGAACGGCGGGAATTCTCGTAGAACCGCCGACAAGCAGTATCTTGTGAATTTCGTTCTTATCAAGACCCGAATCGGAAATAGCCTGCTTGAGCGGACCCATAGTAGCATCGACAAGGTCTGCGGTGAGGTCGTTGAACTTAGCTCTGGAGAGCGTGACGTTCAGGTGCTTGGGACCGTTTGCGTCCGCAGTGATATACGGAATGGAAATGTTTACGGTGGTGGAGTTGGAAAGCGCGATCTTCGCCTTTTCAGCCTCGTCCTTTAATCTCTGCATAGCAAATTTATCGTTGATAAGGTCGATACCGTCGGACTTCTTGAATTCCTCTCTCAGGAAGTCGATTATTCTCTGGTCGAAATCGTCACCGCCGAGGTGGTTGTTGCCCGCAGTCGCGAGTACCTCTTGAACGCCGTCGCCGATATTTATGACGGAAACGTCAAACGTACCGCCGCCGAGGTCGTAAACAACGATATTCTGATCCTCTTCCTTGTCAACGCCGTAAGCAAGCGCAGCCGCGGTCGGCTCGTTGATGATACGCTGAACGTTCAGACCCGCGATCTGACCCGCGTCCTTGGTAGCCTGACGCTGCGAATCGGTGAAGTAAGCGGGAACGGTGATTACCGCGTCCGTTACTTTTTCGCCGAGATACGCTTCCGCGTCGCCCTTAAGCTTCTGAAGTATCATAGCGGAAATTTCCTGCGGCGTGTACTTCTTGCCGTCAATATCAACCTTGTAATCAGAGCCCATGTGTCTCTTGATAGAGATGACGGTCTTATCGGGGTTCTGTACAGCCTGGTTCTTCGCGAGCTGACCTACAAGGCGCTCGCCGTCTTTTGTGAACGCAACTACCGACGGAGTTGTTCTGCTGCCCTCGGAATTCGTGATAACGGTGGGCTCGCCGCCCTCAATAACGGATACGCAGCTGTTGGTCGTACCCAAGTCAATACCAATAATCTTAGCCATAATATATTCCTCCTAAAGAAACTCTTTAAATTATTTATGTTAAAAGTTCAACGCGTTAAACGTCAAACTAGTTAGCAACACTTACCATTGCAAATCTGATGACCTTTTCGCCTATTTTGTAGCCCTTTGCGAACGTCTGGACCACCGTTCCGCTTTCAACGTCGGAGTTCTCCACGCGCTGAACCGCCTGATGATAATTCGGGTCGAACGCCGCGCCGTCGCTTGCTATCTCCTCAACGCCGAGATTTTTCAGCGTTTCCATGAAGCTGTCGTAAATCATACGAACGCCGTTTTTGTAATTCTCGTCGGTGCAGTCCGCCGTGAGCGCGCGCTCGAGATTGTCCATAACGGGCAGAAATTTCGAGGTCACGTTGGTGATTATCTCGGCTCTCAGCGCGTCCTTTTCGCGTGCCGAGCGCTTTCGGAAGTTGTCGTACTCCGCCATTGTCCGCACGAGCTGATCCTTTACCGCCGCAAGTTCCTCGGAGACCTTATCGCCCTCCGTTTCGGTTTCGGGCTGTTCAACTTCAACGTCGGTCTCCGCCGCCGTATCCTCGTTCAGCTCCTGCTCTAATTCTTCGTCATTTATCATTATCGCTGTCGTCCTCGCTTTCTATCTCGGGTACGCTTTCGCCTTCTCCCGAAAGCATCCGCGTTACCTTCTGACTTAAATATTCTATATATGGTATAACCTTTCGGTAGTCCAGTCTTATCGGTCCGATAATTCCGAGCGACCCCGCGGGCTTGCCGTCCTTGTAGTAACTCGCGCTCACCATTGCGCCGTTGGATATCGCGAACGTGCCGTTCTCCTCGCCGAACATAATGTTTATGCCCGAAAGCGCGTCGCCTAGCAAATTTGAAAGCTCGCTCTTGCGCTCGATAAACTTTATCACGTCCTGCATAGGAAATTCCGTACACGCTAGCAGATTAGCCTCGCCCATGACCTCCACGCTGTCGCGCATCATCTCCTCGGACAGCTCGTAAACCGCGTGAAGCAACGGAGCGAGCGACAGCATATAGCCGCCGAGCGCCGCGGCCAGACCGCCGATATACTCCTCGGACATATTCTCGAGGTTCACGCCGCGCAAATGCTCGTTCAGGAACTGCGTGAAGTCCGCCATCTGCTCGTTGGTCATATCGAACTCCATTCGGCAGACCTTGTTCTTGATTGCTCCGTTCGACGCTATCAGCAGCAGCACGTACATACGCTTTCCCGTCGGAATAACGTCGACCTTTGTGATAACGGAGAACTTCGACGCGTGATTGGTGGAAATTGCCGCGCATTTGGTTATCTCCGCGAGCGCGGTCGACGCGTTCTGTATAATGGCCTCGTCGGTGACGGCGCTGTCGCCGAGCAGTCTGTCGATCTCGCTTATCTTGTCGTTGTCGATAGGCTCGGGAGCCATAAGGTTCTCAATATAGTAGCGAAAGCCCTTATAGGTCGGCACTCTTCCCGCGCTCGTATGCGGGTGATCAAGATATCCCTCCTGCTCGAGAGCCGCCATGGTGTTGCGGATAGTCGCGGAGGAAACTCCTATCTCGGGCTTTTCCGATAAGGCCTTTGAGCCTATCGGTTCGCCCGTGCGGACATACTCGTCGATGATCGCAGACAATATTTTCGCCGCCCTTTTATCCACGACCAACACACCTTTCCTTCCTTTTGCTTGCGGGTTTTATCTCCGATTAGCACTCTAGCTCCCCGAGTGCTAATTATAATTTATCACATTTGAAAACATTTGTCAAGGGTTTTTGGAAAAAAACATCACAAACTCGTAATGTTTTTTTAATAATTCATTGTGCAATATTACTACTTTTGCCGAAAAAGGGCGGATTTATGCAAGTAGATAGTTTATAAATCTATTGCATTTCACAAGATAAAGTAGTATAATATAAATAACGATAGTTTCAAAAAGTAGGAGGAATATCCAATGGTGCAGCCCGCGCAAAAGGAAGTATACACGTTTGCCGATTGTCTGACATGGGACGAGCATGACAGGATCGAGATAATTAACGGATATGCTGTTATGATGGCACCGCCAAAGCGTATTCATCAAGAAATACTCACGGAAATAACGAGACAGCTAGCTAATTTCCTTGAAGATAAACCATGTAAAGTCTACCCCGCCCCGTTCGGTGTGCGGCCTTTTGAACAGAGCGGCGACACTCCCGACGATGTAGACACGGTAGTCGAGCCCGATATTTCGGTTGTCTGCGACCACAGCAAGCTCGACGACTACGGCTGCAAGGGCGCGCCAGATATGATAGTAGAGATACTTTCCCCGTCAACTCTGCGCCATGACCGCATTGTAAAGCTTGATCTGTATCAGCGCGCAGGCGTTCGCGAATACTGGATAGCCGACCCGCAGAGCCGCTGTATCGAGGTATACCTCCGTGACGAAAACAATTACCTAAAGCCGCACGAAGTATATACCGCGGCGGATACCGCAAAGGTAACGGTACTCAATGGCTGCACCGTAGAGCTTAGCAAGGTATTCCCCGAAGAGAAATAAACACAGCGGACAGAAAAACTGTCCGCTTTTTCTTGACAATTATAATTAAATATGCTATAATATTCACAAAACATTTTTTCGTGAACGGAGAACATTATGCACAAGGTACAGGTCAAGGGTATACTGAGCGCGAAAAACGGAATGAACGTCTACCG
The DNA here is from genome assembly GCA_910587465.1 of uncultured Oscillospiraceae bacterium. GTDB lineage: Bacteria > Bacillota > Clostridia > Oscillospirales > Ruminococcaceae > CAG-115. Next base: position 55,236 of record CAJUMS010000007.1, on the reverse strand, counting down.
CGGCTGCACTCACGGGTGCATTTACTGTGACGCGCGAAGTGATTGCTACAATTTTACGCACGATTTTGAGGACATCGAGGTCAAGGAAAATGCTCCCGAGCTGCTTGAAAAGGCTCTCCGCGCCAAGCGGCGGCGCTGTATGATCGGCACGGGCGCAATGTGCGATCCCTATCTTCACGCTGAACGCGAGCTTGAGATAACGCGGCGCTGTCTGGAGATCATTCACAAGTACGGGTTCGGCGTTACCCTGCTCACCAAATCCGACCTGATAATGCGCGATATCGATCTGCTCGAAAAAATCAATATCGGCGCGAAAACAGTTGTGCAGATGACCCTCACAACCGCCGACGAGAAGCTTTGCCGTATCGTAGAGCCGAACGTCTGCACGACCGCGCGGCGGCTTGAAGTGTTGCTGGAGATGAAAAAGCGCGGCATACCGACCGTCATCTGGTTCACGCCACAGCTACCTTATATAAATGATACGGTCGAAAATGTCAGAAGGATTGTGGAAATGGGCGCAATGGCGGAAGTGCGCGGTATAATTACGTTCGGCATGGTACTGACCCTCCGCAGCGGCGACAGAGAGCATTATTACGCGCAGCTCGACCATCACTTTCCCGATCTGAAGCAGCGCTATATCCGCGAATTCGGCGACCGCTACGAAATACCATGCCCGAACGGCAAAGCGCTTTGGGAAACGTTCGTTTACGAATGTGAAAAAAACGGTATCGAACGGCGTCAGGATAAAATATTTGCATATTTGGACGAGTTCCCCGAGCCGGAACAGCTAACACTGGAAATATAAGGGAAAAAGGTTACAAAATAATAACAAATAATTACAGTTTCGTAACTTCTATTGACAATCAAAATACCATGATATATAATATAATTATACAGCAAAAATATCTTCACGCAAATACGGAAAAGAGGCTTACATCTTGAAAAAAATTTTAGCATTATTATCGGCAATTTCCATTATTATGACACTCGCGGGCTGCGAAAAGACAGATCTGCCTGTCATGAAGTCATCGTCAAATCCCGCAAAGGAAAACATTTCTACCGAAAACACCGAGGAAAGCTCGCCGCCCGACAACACGGAAGTAACTCCGCCCGAGGGCTCTGATTTCCTGACAACGATATCAGCAAGCGAACCGCAAAGGCTTCTCCCCGAGGATATCCGGGAATACGTCGCCGATATCCACAAATGGGAATACGGAAACCGTCTTTATAACGGCGACGGTACATATGACTTCGACGAAAGATACTTCTCCGAATTTGTGGACGTTGAAACATCCGCCGTGCTCTGGCGCAATTACAACGAAAACAAAACGGTGCTCAACGAAAAATACGATCCCGATGCTGCTGTTGAGTTCGCCAAAGCGCATTGGGATGACGATCTTGACTTGTGTGCGCCGTTCATCTCACGGTGTCTGCGCGCGGGCGGTCTTTCGATTGGCTCGGACAGCTCCACGTCGCTTTGCCTTAAGCTTATCAATTCTGGACTTGGCTTCGGTCAGTTCGTGCCGATAAACGCGGACAAGACGGTATCACTGCCCGACTACGCCCGCGAGGGAGATATCGTTCAGACTTACTGCCCGTACGAGGGACTTATGCTTCATTCGCTGATATTCGTCGGCAACGACGAGAACGGAGATATGCGCGTGTGCTGTCATAATTACAGAAACAGCGGCACATACGCGTTCCACACAGACAGGCTCTGCTACGACTGCTCAACGCCGCTTACGGACGTATTTTACTTCCACTTCTACGGCGAGGACGAGGAGGTCTTTACGGGAAGCAAGGACGTTATGCTGTTCGAAAACAGCGGCTACAAATTCGACGAGACCTACGACCGGCGCGCCGCCGCCGACTACGCGGAATACTGCCCCGCGGACGGTGTCGGCGAATACGGTGCGCGCCACCTCACGAACTGCTTTCTCGCAGGCGGCATTTCGGTCGGATACCCGTTTCAGTCGGCACTGTTTATGCAGCTGCTGAAATCGCGGCTCGGTTCGGCGTACACTCTCCCCGTCAACCAAAACAGGACGGTGTATCTTCCCGACTTCGCCGAGGAGGGTGACGCATGCTTTATCTACTGCCCCGAGGACGCGATAATGTTTAGCTCGTTTCTGATCTCGGGAAACGACGAATACGGCAGGATGACCGCTCACTCCTACGACCTGCTCAACAACGGACGTTCGGCATTCAAGGTCGACAGTATCTGTCCCGGTTGCGACTGCGAGGTCGACGAGGTGGTTTTCTATCACTTTGACGATTAAAGGCGATATCTTTTATTTTGTTTCATAAAAAATTGCGGTGTCAAGCGTTTTTGCTCGACACCGCAATACTCTTATACCGCAAGCGCCTGTCAAAGCGCCGCCGTTATTTACTGTTTAAAAAAGCTCCAAGCTTTTTGTCCTCGGTACGGATATGCGATATCAAAATACCTATATGGTTGTTCAGCTTCATCATCTCCGCGATAGAAGCTCCCGGCGAGGATATCCCCGCGGTGATCTCCTTAAGCGTTTTCTTGTAGTTATCGTGAAACGCCTTGTGAGCCGCGTAACCGGGATAGCCGCTCTGCTTCTGAAGCTGCTCCTCATGCAGGAAGTGACGGTCGACGTAGCTGTTGAGAAAGTCGATCGTTTTGTTTATCTGATCGTGCACCATGCCCTCTCCGCACGCGTCGAGCAGCCTGTTCACCGCGTCAATAAGCTCGCGGTGCTCCTTGTCTATAATCGCGTTGCCCGTTTCGAGGCTTTTGGTAAATTCATATCTTGCCATTTTTATCTGTCCTTTCTTTGTTATTTCCTGCCGTTTGCTTTCTTAGCCCTTGACCGCATAAACCACAGGAACGCGAGCACCATTACAGCGCCTATTATCAGGCATACGACCGCATTCTGGACAAATCCCGCGATAAGGAAACAAATAAAGCTTATCACCGCGACCGCGACCGAATACGGTATCTGAGTGGAGACGTGCAGCACATGAACGCACTGCGCTCCCGCGGAGGACATAATGGTGGTGTCGCTGATGGGCGAACAGTGGTCTCCGCAGACCGCGCCCGCGAGACACGCCGAGATACCCACGAACAGCAGCGGATTTGTCGGCTCGAACATATTGCACACTATCGGGATAAGTATACCGAACGTACCCCACGAGGTACCCGTCGCGAACGCAAGCAGACACGCTACGATAAATATTACCGCGGGCAGGAAGTTTGCAAGCTCGGGAGCGGCGTTCTTCATCATAGCCTCAACGAATTTCGCTGAGCCTAGTAGGTCGTTGGAGACGTTCTTAAGCGAGGTCGCGAACGTCAGTATCGTAATAGCGGGAACCATTGCGATAAAGCCCTGCGGAACGGATTCCATTGCAGCCTTGAACGTGATGAGCCTTCTTCCGATAAGATATGCGATAATGATAACCAACGCGATTATCGCGCCCCAAGGCAGACCGACGGTAGCGTCGGTGTCAGCGAACGAGGAAATGAAGTTGCCGTAATTCGAGTTTTCGGGATCGAGTATTCCGCCAACATAGACCAGCGCGAACACGGATATGGCGATAAGCACGATTATCGGCAGTATAAGATCGATCACCCTTCCCTTTTCGTTGGCTTCGTATTGACTTCCCTCAACGCGCTCTTCCGTGGAGAAGAGGTCGCCATTTTCTATCGCGTTGCGCTCGTGTTTTGCCATAGAACCATAGTCCGCCTTGAAAATGACGATACCGATTATGAACACAAACGTCAGCAGCGAATAAAAGTTGAACGGGATAGCACGTACAAACAAGTCGAGACCCGACATTCCCGTGCCATCGGAATAACTCGCCACTGCCGCCGCCCATGAGCTTACGGGAGCGATCATACAGATAGGCGCAGCAGTCGCGTCTATCAGATACGCGAGCTTTGCCCTCGATACCTTGTGACTGTCGGTTATCGGCAGCATTACAGAGCCGACGGTCAGGCAGTTGAAGTAGTCGTCGATAAATATCAGCACTCCGAGCGCGAACGTCGCCATCTGCGCGCCTATTCTCGTCTTGATGTGGACGGCAGCCCAGCGCCCGAAAGCGGCGCTTCCGCCCGCCTTATTGATAAGTGAAACGATTATGCCGAGGATCACCAGAAACAGGAAAATACCCGCCGTACCCTTGACAGCGTCGATAAGACCGTCCGTGACAACGTGGTCGACAGTGTTGGTCACCCGGCTGCCCGCATAGGATACGACGTCGCCGTCATCGTTGAACACAAGTGAACTTCCGAGTATCGAGCCTACAAGCAATCCGACAAACAGCGAGGAATACACCTCTTTTGTGATAAGAGCAAGCCCTATCGCGACGATAGGCGGCACAAGCGCCCAGAACGTGGCATAGGTCTCCGTCCCCGAGGCGACTACGATTATCGCCATCACTATGACCGCCAGAGCGACGACAAGCGCGACGAGATTTACACGGTTCTTCTTCATAAAAACTCCTTTCAGAATTGAAGTAAACACATTCTGTCCGGGAGTTTTTTGAACGTTCCCGCCGAGCCTGTTTTAACTTCTTTGATTTAAAGGCAAAAGCCCGCACCGTCTAACTTCCTTTGTTGCGCAATACTACTCGCTTGCACCTTTTGCCCCTTTTAATATTTTACCCTAACTTATTTCACCTGTCAATAACTTTTGTGGATTTTTGGCATTTTATATACAATATATATGGTTTTTTTATTGATTTTTACGAATTCGGGCAAATAAAAAGAGACAAGGTCACCCCTGTCTCTTGATATAAAATCGTCAAATCATAGACGGCTGCCAGCTGTCGGGAGCGGTCAGACCGAACATTTTCACGACGGTGGGCGCGACGTTGGACAAGCCGTAGCTGCCATCCTTGATCGTGTACTTAACGTCCTTGTCGTAGATGATGAACGGAACGGGGTTCAGCGAATGCGCGGTACGTACCTGGACGTCGCCCTTCTTGTTCTTCTCGAGCATTTCATCCGCGTTGCCGTGATCGGCGGTAACGAGCATTGTTACGCCGTACTCGTCGCATACCTTCTTCAGTCTCGCGAGACCGATATCAACGCTTTCAACGCCGATTATCGTAGCCTCCATAGAGCCCGTGTGACCGACCATATCGCCATTCGGGAAGTTACAGCGCAGGAAGTCGTACTTCTTGGACTTGATAGCCTCGATAAGGTCGTCGACGATATCCGCAGACTTCATCCACGGGCGCTCGTCAAAGCTTACCTTGTCGGACGGGATCTCCTTGAACGTCTCCAGCTCCTCGGAAAACTTACCGCTGCGATTGCCGTTCCAGAAATAGGTAACATGACCGTACTTCTGAGTTTCCGATACCGCATACTGGTTCAGACCCGCTGCCACAAGCACCTCGGAGAGCGTGTCGTGGATTTCTGGCGGATTAACGAGGAAGCGCGCGGGGAGCTTCAAGTCGCCATCATATTGCAGCATACCCGCGTAGCAAACGTCGGGCTTTTTGCCGCGGTTGAAGTAGTTGAACTCGTCAAGATCGAACGCCATAGACAGCTCAATAGCGCGGTCGCCGCGGAAGTTGTACAGTATTACGCTGTCGCCGTCAACGATCTTGCCGACGGGAACTCCGTTCTCCGCGATAACGAAGCCGGGAAGGTTCTGATCGTCAGCCTTGCCGAGCTCGGTGCGGTATGTCTGAACAGCCTCGGTCGCGGACGCGAACGTTCTGCCCTCGCCCTTAACGTGAATATTCCAGCCGCGCTCCACCATTGCCCAATCGGCTTGGTAACGATCCATTGTGATAGTCATACGTCCGCCGCCGCTCGCGATCTTGCCGTCGAACGAACCGTCGTTCAGCTCCTTGAGTACATCCTCAAGCTGCTGAATATATATCAGCGCGGAATCGGACGGAACATCGCGCCCGTCCAGCAGAACGTGAACGCGCGCCTTTTTAACTCCCTCCGCCTTAGCCTTTTTCAGCATGTTGAACAGGTGAGAAATATTCGAGTGAACGTTGCCGTCGGAAAGCAAGCCGATAAAATGCAGCGTGCTGTCCTTTGCCTTAACGTTCGCGACTATCTCCTTCCACGCGGACGAATCGTACATCTTGCCGCTCTCGATATTCTCGTTTACGAGCTTAGCGCCCTGAGAGTATATCTGTCCGCAACCGAGCGCGTTATGTCCGACCTCGGAGTTGCCCATGTCGTCATCGCTGGGCAGACCCACAGCGTCGCCGTGCGCCTTAAGACGCGTGTTGGGGCAGTTGGCGAGAAGCCAGTCAAGCGTTGGCGTATTCGCCTCGGTAACAGCGTCGCCAAGTCCCGTCTTGGAATAGCCGACGCCATCCATTACTACCAATAAAACAGGTTTAACAGCCATTATAATTTTCCTTTCGAATCATATTTGTACGCTTATTGTAACAAACGCATACCATAAGCGTAAGAGAAACCGCAAACAACGGGAGCAGCAGCATATCAAGAAAACGCACCGCGTTCGCGTGATAGCCTGCCAAGGCAACTCCGTGAGTACCCTCGATAGCCATTGCCCGGGTAATAATAACCGGAGCAAGTCCCTTGATAAGTCTGTCCGTTGTAAAAGCACACACCGCGAAAGCTGCCGCACCAATGCATAACGAGCTTGACGAACGCTTTTTCAGCAGAATGTCAAATACGATCGTAACTGCCGAAAACAGCACCACCGACCCGATAATAACGGGTGAGTATACGCGCGGTACCTCTGTGGGAAAGCTCAACGCCATATCCGAATACCCCAGTATCCAGTATTCATACTGCAAGAAATATCCCGCGAGGAACAGTGCGCAATACGCCGCCATAAGCCCCGCCGATATATTCAGCATTATCCGCGGGCGTTTGTTCTCATTCATTGCAGCTCCTTATAAAATCAGCCGTTCTCCGCAGCCTTGATGATCACGGTGAAGTCCTCCGCTTTGAGAGACGCGCCGCCGATAAGTCCTCCGTCAACGTTGGTCTTGGATACAAGCTCCTCGGCGTTCTTCGCGTTCATAGAGCCGCCGTACTGAATGGTAACAGCCTCGGCAATGTCCTCGCTGTACAGCTTGGCGAGCTGAGCGCGGATAAACGCGCAGACCTCCTCCGCCTGATCGGCGGTCGCGGTCTTGCCCGTGCCGATAGCCCATACAGGCTCATACGCGATAACGCACTTCTTTACGTCCTCCGCGGAGATCGCGAAAAAATCAAGCTTGATCTGACGCGCGATGACCTCCTCGGTGATGTTGCACTCGCGCTCCCAGAGCAGCTCGCCTACACATACGATAGGCTTAAGACCCGCAGCCAGCGCCGCCTTAGTGCGCTTGTTGACGGTCTCGTCGGTCTCGTTAAAGTACTGACGGCGCTCGGAGTGACCGAGGACAACGTACTCAACGCCCATTTCCGCGAGCATATCCGCACTGATCTCGCCCGTAAACGCGCCGCTCTTCTCGAAGTGGCAGTTCTCCGCGCCGATCTTGATGTTCGTGCCCTCGGTAGCCGCGAGCGCGGTCTCAAGGTTCGTGAACGGTACGCAAGCCACGACCTCAACGCTCTTGACGTCCGCTACAAGGGGCTTCAGCTCCTCTAGCAGAGCCTTTGCCTCGGGACGGGTCTTGTTCATTTTCCAGTTGCCCGCAATTATTGCTTTTCTTGCATTCTTCTTCATATCACACATTCTCCTTATAGTTACTTATGATTGTTTTTGTAAAATCCGATAAGCTCCGAGATATCATAGCCGTTGACCGTCATTCCGTCCAGCTTGCAGTCGGTAAATTCAACGCCCGAGAGATCGCAGCCCTCAAAAGCCGCGCCGCGCAGATTTACGTCCTCAAACGCCGCGCCGCATAAGCTCGAACGCTCGAAAGCCGCGCCCGACAGGTTGACCTCTTCAAAGTAATCGCCGCTCATATCGGAGCTTGCGAAACGATTTCCCGAAAGGTTCGTGCGCTCAAATTCGGTGCCGCTGAAGTCGCATTCCGTAACGACGGCGCAAAGTCGGGAGCTTTTCATCTCCGCGCATCCGCCGGCGCAATCTTCACCGTGTATGGTACAACCGATCATACGCTCTATTTTTTCGTTATTTAAAGTCATTGGCTTTTCCTTTCAAATAAAAAATGTTTCAAATAATCTACGGTGATATCACCTCCGACATTTCCGATTTTTTATTCCAGTAATAAACCGAAACGGAGCCGCCCTTTTGCAGACCTCATATAGCCCTAAAGTGACGGCAAAGCTGACCGTTGTTATCAAAATAAATTGCAAAAATCCGGCGCAATCTATCTTTACGATAAAAAACGCAGCCGCCGCAAGCACGGTCTGATGAAGCCAATAGATCGGAAAACAGGCCGGAGAAAAGTATTCCGTAAACCCGTTTTTGAAGTCCAGAAACTTAGCTCCGACCGCTGCCGCGCCCAGAACGCCAGTCCACTCCAAGGCTCTGAAATCAAAATACCAAAAGACCTCGCTTTCTACTCCGACGTTCCACATAACGCAGCGGAAGATCATCATCGCAAGCCACAAGCCGCCGAGCAATATCCAATTACGCCTCAGCTTTCCGATAAAATTATCATCGGTAAACAAAAAGAAACCCAACAAAAAACATACCGCATATTCAAGAACACCTTTTCCGCCGACGTTTGCGACAAGTCCACCCGCGCTTAACAATACAAAGCCGCCAATAAGCATCATCGCAACGGGGAGCTTTGACAACTCGGGTCTCTTATCTCGTTTGGCGTACCAAGCGTTTAACGGCAGAAACATCAGCGAAAACACAAACAGGAACAATATAAACCATAAATGTCCCGGCGTAAATCCGCCGTCATATCCCGTAAGATCGGTCCATTTGGTGAAAAAAACCAAATAATGCCTTAAAAAACCGCCTTGATAACCGTTGTAAAAAACATCCGCTATAAAGCTTTGTATCGGTATCCAAAGCAGCAACCCGCACACAAACGGAGCAAGCAATCTCAGAACACGCTCCTTGACGTATTCGGCAGCGGTTCGTTTTTTCAGCGCGTAAAACGCCGACGCTCCCGCCAGCGCGAACATCAAGGACATCCACCACGGATACACCGCAAGATCGATATATCGAAGCGCGGGGAGCTCCCCTCCATAAACGTAAAAGCCGTAATAGCCGCCCGACAGAAAACACATTGATGCATGAAACGGAAACAGCATCAGAATTGAAAGAATTCTTAAATTGTCAATAAAATACTTTCTTTCGGTCAACTGAGCCTCCATTTTAACAAAAGTATGCCGCCGCGGTGCGGCGGCATACCAAAACTGTCACAGAGTTTTGCGCAGTATAGTTCGGTTACTTGTCCTGAATAGCGTCGATACCGGGCAGACCCTTGCCCTCGAGATATTCCAGAGAAGCGCCGCCGCCTGTCGAAATGTGGCTCATCTTATCAGAGAAGCCAAGCTGTACGACAGCCGCCGCCGAGTCGCCGCCGCCTATGATCGTAGTAGCGTCAGCTTCCGCCATACCTTTGGCAACAGCGATAGTACCCTTTGCAAGCACGGGGTTCTCAAATACGCCCATCGGACCGTTCCATACAACTGTCTTAGCGGACTTGACCTCGTTCGCGAACAGCTCCATGGTCTTTGTGCCGATATCAAGACCCATCATGTCAGCGGGTATCTTGTCGGAGTCAACAACGGAAACCTCGATTTCAGCGTCAATAGGATCGGGGAACGCCTTTGCGATGGTGGTATCAACGGGCAGGAGCAGCTTCTTGCCGTTCTTCTCCGCCTTTGCGATCATATCCTTGCAGTAGTCGAGCTTCTCATTGTCAACGAGCGAAGTACCTACTTCGAGACCCTTAGCCTTGAGGAACGTATAAGCCATACCGCCGCCGATGATAAGCGTATCACACTTCTCGAGCAGATTGGAAATAACGTTCAGCTTGTCTGCGACCTTAGCGCCTCCGAGTACCGCAACGAACGGGCGCTCGGGGCTCTCAACGGCATTGCCGAGGAACTCGATCTCCTTGTTCATCAGGTAACCGACAGCGGTCTCCTTGACAAACTTGGTAACGCCAACCGTGGAGGCATGCGCTCTGTGGGAAGAACCGAAAGCGTCCATAACGAATATCTCACCGTTTACGAGATCGGCAAGCTCCTTGGAGAAGCCCTCGCCGTTCTTGGTCTCGTCAGCACCGCGGAAACGAGTGTTCTCGAGAACTACGATATCGCCCTCGTTCATAGCAGCGACAGCATTCTTTGCGTTTTCGCCTACAACGTTGTCATCGGGAGCGAAGGTAACCTTAGCCTTAACCAGCTCCGCCAGTCTGTCGGCAGCGGGCTTGAGCGAGAACTTAGCCTCGGGACCGTTCTTCGGCTTGCCAAGGTGCGAGCACAGAACAACTTTCGCACCGTTCTCCGTCAGCTTGTTGATAGTGGGCAGAGCCGCGGTAATTCTGTTGTCGTTGGTGATCTTGCCGTCCTTAAGCGGAACATTGAAGTCAACGCGCACCAGCACGAGCTTTCCCTTGACATTCAAATCTTCCACATTCTTCTTGTTGAGCTTAGCCATAATAATTATTTCCTTTCATAAGTGAAATTTGTCAAAATCCGTCAAATGACAAAACTTTGACTATCTACTATATATTGTACAATATTTGGGGAAATTTTTCAAGTATTTTTTAGCAAATATATAGAAATATTTTCAAAAAGCATAGCGCCGGGCTTTTCAGTCCGGCGCCGCAGAAATATTCGCTAAAAAACTGTTATTTATATTTCCTTGTCGGCACGCCTTCTACATTAACGTCAAGCTCCAACGCCCATTCGTCATGCACCCCATTTGCCTTTTCAACATCAAGTACGTACCTAAAAGAAGCATACTTTTTCCCGATGAAGCCGCCCTGATCATTCTTAAACTCAACGCTTTTCTCTGTTATAATTGGGTAAGTTCCGGTGGTAATTTGCTCTTCGAACCAGTATTTTGCCGTTCGACGCCGGGCTTTTCAACCTGGCGCTTCGTTTTCTACTTGGTTTTCCTGCACACAGTGAAGTATGCCAACAGCACAGTCAAGGCGATCATGGTCGTGCAAACGGGTATTCCCAGAATAGCGTTTCCCAACCAGCTTGCGATCATAAGATCAAGCCTGCTCAGATCCATCCATATGATCATGCCGTATGTCAGCAGCGCCAAATACAGCACCGCCGCCGAAACGGAGACCGCAGCGGCAAATTTCTTCAGCGAAAACTCGTTTATATTCGAAAAGAACGTTCCCACCGCTATAAGCTCCGCAAAGCCCAGAGCCACGTTAGGAAGACTGAAGAAGTTCGCCGTTCTTGCCATTATAAACAGCAGCAATAAGAGAAGCGTCGCGGAAACTCCGCTGAAAATAAGTCTGTGCGACTTCTTCTCAAAAAAGCTCCGTATTCCGTCAACGAACCTATTCTCCTTGGGCACAGCCTTTGCCGCCGCGTTTTTAACCTTTTCGGATATCATAAGTTCATCATCCTTTCACATAAACTGCTCTTGGAAATTTATTGCGCACTCTTGCTGCTGCGCGTTGATATTATTACAGGCAGAAGTATGACTGCCAACGAGACAATCAGCATAGGAGCATTTTGCAAAAGCCTCATACCTATACCTTTCATAATCTCGCCCAAAGCGGTATCGGGATAGATCACGCTCAATAACTCGAAGATTGTCTTGAATGCCCACATTAGCACTCCGATTACGATCACGGTCAAAACAAACCTGCGCTTGCCGAACCTGCCGACACTTGATATTAAGCCCGAAACGCCCGCCGTAAACATAGTGAAAAACGGCAGTGTAAACAGCCCGTATATCCACCACACCGCACTTTGATAATATTGACGCACCAAATCCATGCATATAAGCGAAGCAATCACCGCAACGACGCTCACCGTCAGGCATACCGCCTTTTTTTCAAATATCTTTCTTACGGCGGCTTTGAAAAGCCCTCTCGCCGTGTATTCCCTAAGCTCTTCATAATTATTTGTCATATCAATCATCCTTTCGTCACATCTATGTTAGCATTCTTGAAATGAGTATTGGTATGATAATCGCCGTTTACATCAACGTCAAAGGTTAACTTATAGGTTATGTTGTTACCAGCATTATTCTTCACAACAGTCTTATGTTCTACGTAAGCATAACGATTGTCTAAAAGCTCCGACACCTTACGACAAACGGTCTTACGCGTTCCTTTTTCCACGCAAAAAGAGCGCTCCTGTCAATATAGCGATCCCCAATGATATGGAGAGCATCGGTGCCGTATACCAAAGCAATTTTTCAACGACGATCCAAGCCTCGGCGACTGAGCCGGCATACAACGTTGTAAACACTCCCAAGAACGCCGTAGCCCCCCACAGCGCAGCTGTCGACACAACTGCGCCCGTGTTATATTTCCATTTCTTAAAGCAGCCAATGCTCGATAAAAGCACCGCGCCGCTTATGACAGCAACTGCATACAGCACTACGCTCAACACATACGAGAAAACGGTATTCTCCATAACGTACCAACCTGAGTGCAGTTCTCTTATGCAGAAAACCGAGGAAAATAACGCTATCAAAGCTGTCATTACTCTCGTCCTCTTCTTTTGGAATACCCTGTTCAGCAAAACTGTAATCAACTCCGATTCGCTGCGCTCTTTGTATTCCTTGATCATAATAAAGCACCTCCTAAAAATTATATCTTTATTTTTTCCTTACCTCTAACATTTATATCAAACCACAACCTAAATTCTTTTTTAAAATGTGCCCAGTTCTCAACAACAACAATATACTCTATATACGCATATTTACTTCCAAACAATCCATCCAGCACAGTAGCACCTTGATTGCTGTCGTATTTAGGATATCCAGCTTTAGCGTATATTTCTACTCCATCATGTGAATAATGCTCTATCCACGCTTTAACATTGCTTACTTTAGCTTGATCCATTTCCTCATCCCATTTAAAATCACCACTTATCCACATTATGGCATATAAATTTCCAAATGTATTCTCATTTTCATATATTGATCTTGATTTTTTAACCGATTTGCTTCCTTTGTTCCCCGCCTTAGGTGATAAAACAGGTAATTCATATGTCCTGTCAACAATTAAATTGCCATTGGCAAAACTTTCTTTACACTTATATTGTACCACTTTGCACGCCCTATGTCAATAAAAAAGTTTATCATCTTCAACAAGCTTAAAATATATTTTTTGGCTATGTACACAATAATTCGGGATAAACGAAAAAAATTAAAAATCATGTTCACAATATGCCCGCAAAAGCGATTATATATAAGGGAGTTTTTTTCATTTCATAAAAACACAAAAAGGGACGGCATTTCACCGTCCCCATTATTATACGATTTTCGAGTTAAGCGGTAATATCAGCATTGCCTCTATCTCCGAGGCGGGCAGCGGCTTGCTGAAATAGTAGCCCTGCGCGAGATCGCAGCCGATCTCCCCAAGAAGCTTGCTCTGCTCGTTTGTTTCCACGCCCTCGGCGAGCACGACCATTCTCAATGCCTTGCCCATTGCGACGATAGCTCCCGTGATCCTGCGCGAGGTATCGTTTTCGTTGAGGTCGCATACCAGACTGCGGTCGATCTTGAGCACGTCGAACGGTATCGTCTTGAGCGACGCAAGCGACGAATAGCCGGTCCCGAAATCGTCCATCGAAATGGAAACTCCCAGTTCGTGAATTCGTCCGAGAACATCAACAGTACGGTCAACGTCCGTCATAGCCATTGTCTCCGTGACCTCGATCTCGAGGTACTTAGGTTCAAGACCGGTCACCTCAAGCGCCTTTGTGACCGACGCGTACACATCCGTCCTCGCGAACTGCGCCTGCGACATATTTACCGAAACCTTAACGGGCGGCAATCCCATATCCTGCCACTGCTTACACTGTCTGCAAGCGGTAATCAATCCCCACTCGTCGATCTTTGTAATGATCGCGAACTGCTCCGCCAACGGAATAAAATCGCACGGCGGAATAAATCCCTTAACGGGGTGATGCCAGCGGATAAGCGCCTCCACGCCCAGAATATCGCCCGTCTTGAACGAGACCTTGGGCTGATAATACAGCTCGAACTGCCCCAGTTTAAGTGCGTCCAACATTTCCGAACGCAACAGCTCGTTCTCCACCATACGGCTCTCCATATCGGGAGTAAACTCCGAAACACGCGAGCCGTCGGGGTGCATAAGCAAACAAAGATTTGCCTTGTTGTACAATGTGTAGATATCATCGTGACCATCGTAACGGCTAATACCCGCAAAGTAATTCACTTGTTCCGACATATCCTTATCGGTAATGATCTCGCGGAGCTTTCTCTCAAAACACTCCGCCGCAATATGCGGTTCCATACCGGTAAGCAATGCGAAATCATCGGTATTCACACGGCCGACAATGTCTCCCGCGCACTTAATTTCATTGATAGCAACCGCAAACGCACCGATTACATCGTCACCGCGGTCGGTACCGAACAGCGTGTTGATAAGCCCGAGCTTATCAACGTCAAAGATCACCAGCGACATATCCCCACCGCGCTCAAGCGCCAACCTGCCCGCATGCATAAATCCGTCGCGATTGAGCAGACCGCTCATCTCATCGGTCTCAACGCTCCGCTTTTCGGCTTCCTTGAGCTTTCGGATAGTGTAAACGGCAAAAGCCAATGCGCCCAGCAATGCGACAGACAGCGCACCAAATAAAATTATGGCAGTCTCCATAAAACGGCACTCCCTTCATGCTTTTCCCGTCACAATTAATTTAAAAAGCTACGCAATTTCAGCGAACCAATTTCAGTTGCAGAAACGTCTGAAAGACAACGTTTCGCGCTCACTGTACACGTTAACTTGAAAATGCGCCGCTACCTATTCTCTGATCTGTTAATATTATATCACAATATTTTCCAAATTTCAATAGTTTTTCAAAAAAATTTTAAATATTTTTATTGAAATGGCACAATAGTTTTCAACATTGACTAAAAAACACCACATATTGTTACTTTAATATAAGTTATAAGGCAGGATTAGTATTTCGGGAAAATCACCAAAAAACAAACAACAAACTCCGATAAAAAATTCCGCCGTGGAAAACGGCGGAATGCAGCATTACTGCTTATCCTCAATATACTTGATTATATCACCAACGGTCTTGATATTCTCTACCTCGTCCTCGGGGATCTCAATACCGAACTCGTCCTCAAGAGCCATTACCAGATCGACAACGTCCAGGCTGTCCGCGCCGAGATCGTCCGTAATAGAAGAACCTTCTGTAATGCTGTCCTTATCCGCAACGTCGAGCTGATCTGCGATCAAGTCCTTAACCTTTTCCAAAATATCCATGCTAAAAACCTCCAATTTATTTGCCACATATTACCGTAGCTTTGTCAAGTACTATTATAAATCATATGAAGAAAATAATCAATACCCAACGTAAAAAAATAATAGGTAAAAATAACCAAAATTATTCAGTAAACATACCAATTTTTCTAAATTTTGCGTATCGGTCATTCAAAAGCTTATTAAGCTCCACAGACTTATAACGTGATACCGCATCGACAAGATACTCGTAAATGCTGTCGGCGGTCTGCTCGGGAGCGTTGTGTGCGCCGCCCTCGGGCTCTTTTATGATTTTATCACAAACCCCAAAGCTTGTCAAGTCCTCCGCGGTAATTTTTAAAAATTCACATGCGTCCTTTTCCTTGGACGAATCCTTCCACAAAATAGAAGCCGCGCCCCTCGGGGAGATCGCGCTGTACAGGGCGTTCTCAAGCATTGCCAGCTCGTCGCAGACTGCCAGCGCCAGTGCGCCGCCGCTGCCGCCCTCGCCGAGTATAATGGATATCACCGGAGTTTTCAGCGTCATAAACTCATATAAGTTTCGCGCGATTGCCTCGCCCTGACCGCGCTTTTCCGCCTCAATACCGCAATAAGCGCCGGGTGTGTCGACCAAGCAGATCACGGGACGGCGGAACTTCTCCGCCTGCTTTGCAAGCCGCAGAGCCTTGCGGTAGCCCTCGGGGTGCGGCATTGAGAAGTTGCTCTTCTTATTCTCGTCGAGATTGCGCCCCTTCACCTGCGCGATGACCGTCACGGGCGTTTCGCTCAGATACCCGATACCGCCGATTATCGCCGCGTCGTCGCCGAAATATCTGTCGCCGTGGAACTCCATAAACCGCGTGAACATCGCGGGAATGTAATCATTTACAGTCGGACGGTTCTTGTTGTGAACAATTTCCATCCGCTCCCAAGCCGTTAAACTACTCATCTTATCTCCTATCTAAAAGTCAAAAGCTCGGGTCATTCACTACGCTTCGCTGCGTTTCGGCAATACCCCTCGCTCCCGACTTTTGACGATGCAACTACTGATTGTTGCTCTTGTTGAACGTGCCATTTGCTACGCTGATCTAATCCAGCCAACAAGCCAGCTGCTCCAACTTGTTAAGTTTTTCGATACCGTCCGTTGAAGCGAACCCCGTCTCGACAAACTCTGCCGCCCTCAACGAGGTGAACTTCTCCAAAAACGTAAGATCGGGTATCTCCAGACCACGAACCCTCAGCACCTCAACGCCCGTGAACAGCGCCAGATCACGCCACAGCGAACCGCGTACTCCGTCGTACCACTTCTCGAATTCGTCGTCGCTATCATGCTTTTCGTAATAATGCTCTCCGACAACATTCTCGGAGAGCTTCTCCCAGAGCTTCTCCGCCTTGTCCGACCAACAGTATTTCTGCCACTTCTTGTCCTCGACCTCAAGACCATACATTGAAAGATGAACGTCCGTTCTGCCCTTATACTCCTCGACCAGCTTCACGATATCCGCTCCGCGCAGACAGAACGCCCACTCGTCGCCGCCGTCGGTGTTGACGAACGGCTTTGGCGGCTCCTCGACCGACATCTCGATAAAGAAATCATTGTCAAAGCTCTCGCCTATTGCGAGGTACTTTATTTTCGCGAGATCGCTCTCGTCTGCTTCATCTTTCCCGAACAGCCCGCAAACCGCTTTTTCGACCCATTTCTGTGAAAATACCAATTGTTACCTCGCAGTCGTTTCTTTCGGGAAACCGTGCAGCTTAAGGATATTCGACAGCCGCTTTCTCATCATTCCGCGCTCGACTATCATATCCACGAAGCCGCAGTCCTGCTGAAACTCCGCGCTCTGGAAGTCGTCGGGCAGCCGCTGACGTATCGTGTCCTGAATGACGCGCCGCCCCGCAAAACCGATAAGCACCTTCGGCTCGGCAATAATGATATCGCCGAGACTCGCGAACGACGCCGTAACGCCGCCCGTCGTCGGGTCGGTCATTACCGCGATGTACAGACCGCCCATGTCGCTGTGGAGCTTGACCGCGCCGCTTGTTTTCGCCATCTGCATAAGCGAGATGATACCCTCCTGCATTCTCGCGCCGCCGCTGCTCGCGAACATCACTACGGGCAAGCCCTTTTCCGCCGCGTACTCGAACGCGCGTGTGATCTTCTCGCCGACTACGCTGCCCATACTCGCCATCATGAAATGGCTGTCCATTATTCCTATAACGCAGCGGTAGCCGCGGATAGTGCACTCGCCCGTGACGATAGCCTCGCGCGTATCGCAAGCCTCCTGCATTTTCGCGATCTTGTCCTCGTAGCGTGGGAAGCCGATAGGGTTCAGCGACCGCATATCCGCGTCGAATTCCTTGAAGCTGCCCCTGTCCGCGGTCAACTCGAGGCGCTCCTGCCATGTCAACCTCGCGTGATAATTGCATTTCGGACATACCTTCATAGCGCGCACAAATTCCTCGTTGTATACCACGCCGCCGCACCTCGGACACTTAAACAGCAGATCCTGCGGAATGGACACGTCCTTTTCCACGGGCGCGGAGTGGCTGTCGTCGGTAAAGCGAGACTTTACGACCTTAAACAAATCCTCTATTGAAGCCATTTATTCAGTCCTCCATTATATTCGTGCGGTTCAGAAATCCATTGTCAAACTCGCCTTTCTCAAAGCTCTCGTTCTTAAGCAGCCTTAACTGGAAGTCGATATTCGTTTCCACGCCGTCGATTATGAACTCTGCGAGTGCAACGCGCATTTTCTTTATTGCTTCTTCTCTGTCAACGCCCTTGACAAGCAGCTTTGCAATCATACTGTCATAGTACGGCGGTATCTCGTAGCCCATGTACACCGCGCTGTCGATGCGCACGTTGAAGCCGCCGGGGACATGTATCGACCGTATCAGCCCGGGGCACGGGCGGAAATTGTGACGCGGGTCCTCAGCATTGATTCGGCACTCGATAGCGTGACCCGTCACCTTTACGTCGTCCTGCGTAAACCAAAGCTTTTCGCCCTCCGCAATGCGTATCTGCGCCTTTACGAGGTCAATACCCGTGACGAACTCCGTAACTGGGTGCTCGACTTGAATGCGCGTGTTCATTTCCATGAAATAGAAATTCTTGTCCTTATCCACCAGAAACTCGATAGTTCCCGCGTTGCGGTAGCCGCAAGCCTTAGCCGCGCTGGCCGCCGCCGCGCCCATTCTCGCGCGGAGATCGTCGGTCATAATGGGACTGGGGCTTTCCTCAAGCACCTTCTGATTACGGCGCTGTAACGAGCAGTCGCGTTCGCCGAGGTGAACCACGTTCCCGAAATTGTCCGCGAGGAGCTGTATCTCGATATGGCGCGGGTTCACAACGAACTTCTCAATATACAAGTCTCCGTTGCCGAAACAAGCCAACGCTTCCGCCTGCGCCTCGGCGAACTGCTTTTCGAGCTGCCGCTCGTCCTCGACAAGACGTATTCCGCGTCCGCCGCCGCCCGCCGTAGCCTTGACCATAACGGGATAGCCTATCTCCTTACACAGCTTCTTAGCCTCGTTGATATTCGGCACTATGCCGTCCGAGCCGGGTATAACGGGAACGCCCGCGCCGATCATGGTCTTGCGCGCGTTCGCCTTGTCGCCCATTTCGTCCATACATTCGGGCGTGGGACCTATAAACGTTATCCCGCAGGTCTCGCACAGCCTTGCAAACCCCGCGTTCTCCGACAAAAAGCCGAAGCCGGGGTGTATAGCGTTCGCGCCCGTAGCCTCGCACGCGGCGATTATCGCCTTAGTGTTGAGATAGCTGTCCTTTGACGGCGCGGGTCCTATGCACACCGCCTCGTCCGCGATCTGCGCGTGAAGCGCCGATCTGTCCGCAGTGGAATACACCGCAACGGTCTTTATTCCAAGCTCGCGACACGCGCGCATTATGCGGATCGCGATCTCGCCGCGATTGGCGATAAGTATCTTGTTGAACATTTTCAAGTCTCCAAAATTTTATTCTGCTTTGGGTTCTGCGACCGCAAACGAGATCTCGGCGGTAACGACCTTCTTCCCGTTCACCTTGGCGACAGCCTTTCCGAACCCCACGGGACCCTTTTTCTCGGTCATGACGACGTTCAGCTCAAGAGTATCCCCGGGGAGCACCTGACCCCTGAACCTCGCCTTGTCGATACCCGCGAAAAACGCGATCTTACCCTTATTCTCGGGCAGCGCAAGCGCGCACACCGCCCCCGCCTGCGCCAGCATTTCTATCATCAGCACTCCGGGAGTTACGGGCTGACCGGGGAAATGCCCCTTATACCAGTACTCGTCGGGCTTAAGGTACTTCTTAGCCGTGACCGAAACGCCGGGCTCCAGCTCCGTCACCTCATCGATCAGCAAAAACGGATCGCGGTGCGGGATTATTTCCTTTATCTGCTCCTGATTCAATACCATAGCTTCCTCACTCAATTCTCATTATTTTCTGACCGTACTCCACAGCGTCGCCGTTGTTTACATATATCTCCGCGACCCTGCCCGAAAACTCGCTGTTTATCTCGTTCATCAGTTTCATGCTCTCAATAATGCACACAACGTCGCCCACATTGATATTATCTCCCACCTTGACAAACGCGGGCTTTTCGGGAGCGGGTGACGAATAAAACGTACCGATTATCGGGGACGTGATGATATTCCCCGCCGCCGTTTCCTCAGTCTTCTCCGTGACCACCACAGCCGCGGAGGCTGCAACAGGCGGCACGACCGCGCCCATAGGCGGCATTACGCCAACGGGAGGCGGCGGACAGCGTCTGCCCTCGATCACGATATCCAAGTCCTCGGTGCTGATCTTTATCCGTCCGAGGTCGTTATCCTTGACGATTTTCGCGAGCGCCTCAACGCACTCAACGGTCTGATCTATCTGATGCTGTTCTTTATCCTTAAAGTTCATCTTAACCTCCTGATATAAAAGTCAAAAGCTCGGGTCGCTCACTTCGTTCGCTTAGCCAATCCATGTTGCCTCCGTTCCGCTTCGCTCCACTACGTCAATATGGATTGATACCGACTTTTGACGCTGCGACTTTATTAAGATAGCTGTTAAATATAACGCGCCAAAATGTGCCGCAATTACGTTCACGTTAATCACTGACGGGCTTAAAGCAAAGACACCCGTTATGCCCGCCGAATCCAAGCGAATTCGACAAAGCGGCGGTGATCTTCAGCTCGCGGGTACCCTCGGTCACATAATCAAGATCGCACTCGGGGTCGGGCATATTGTAGCCCAATGTACGGTGAATTTTCCCGTTCTTTATCGACATCGCCGTGACTACCGCCTCAACTCCGCCCGCCGCGCCGAGCAGATGACCCGTCATTGATTTCGTGGAGTTTATCGCGATATTCTTCGCGTGCTCGCCGAAAGCAGACTTTATCGCCATAGTCTCGGTGGAATCGTTCATATGGGTAGACGTTCCGTGAGCGTTGATGTAATTTACCTCGGTCGGGTCGATACCCGCCTCCTTGACGGCGAACTCCATAGCCTTCGCGCCGCCCTTGCCCTCGGGATCGGGACTTGTCTCGTGATACGCGTCGCAGGTCGAACCGTAGCCGCAAATCTCGGCGTATATTTTCGCGCCGCGGTTCTTTGCGTGCTCGTACTCCTCGAGAACGAGTATTCCGCAGCCGTCGCCGAGAACGAAACCGCTCCGCTCCGCGTCAAACGGTATCGACGCTCTGTCAACGTCCGTCGAGCGCGTTATCGCTTTCATATTGTTGAACGCCGCATAGCAGAAACCGATATCCGAATGCTCCGTGCCGCCCGCGACCGCCGCGTCGAGATAACCGTGCTTTATCGAACGGAACGCCTCGCCTATCGCCTGCGTACCGCTCGCGCAAGCCGTGGTCACGCAGAAATTGCTCCCCTTAAAGCCCGTCCTTATCGCGACCGCGCCCGCAGCCATATTGCCGATCATCTTCGTGATTGTAAACACGGAAACGCGCTTATTGCCTTTTTCGTTGTAATTGTTCAGCTCCTCCTCGGTGGTGCACAGACCACCGATACCGCTGCCGATAATACACCCCACGCGGAACGGGTCGATATCCTTCAGGTCCGTGCCGGCGTCCTTGAGCGCCTGATCCGCACAGTACACCGCGTACTGAACGATAACGTCGTTACGGCGGAGCTCCTTTTTATCAAAGATCGTAGTAGGATCGAAATTTTTCACCTTTGCGATGATACCCGGGATCTCGGGTTCTTCGGGAAACCAACTGCCCAGCTCAAAGCCGTGACGACCCGCCAGCAGGCTCTCCCACAGCTCCTCGGGGGAATTCCCGCAGGGCGTCAGACATCCAAGCCCCGTAATTACCACTCGTCTTTCATTATTCATTATTTATATCCTCCGAATTATTGACGCTCACCTTAGCGACCGACAATTTATTACATACTCAGTCCGCCGCTTATCTCAATGGTCTGACCCGTCACATAAGCCGCGTCGTCGCTGCACAGGAACGCCACCACGCTCGCGACCTCCTCGGGCTCGCCATAGCGTTTCATTGCGATCTGTGCCAGCATTGCGTCACGCTGTTCGTCCGTCAGCTTGTCCGTCATCGGGGTCTTGATAAACCCGGGAGCCACCGCGTTCACGTTTATCCCGCGCGAACCCAGCTCCTTTGCGGCGGTCTTAGTCATGGCAATGACCGCGCCCTTTGACGCCGAATAATTCATCTGTCCGGGATTTCCGTACAGCCCCGCCACAGACGCGAGATTTACGATCCTGCCGCTCTTCTGCCGCAGCATAACGGCACCGACGAATTTGGTCATATTGAACACGGACTTCTGATTGATACGGATAACGTCATCGTAGTTCTCCTCCGCCATTCGCAGCAGCAGACCGTCGCGGGTGATACCCGCATTGTTTACCAGAACGTCAATGCTGCCGAAGTCCTCCTTTACCTTTTTGACAAAGCCCTCGCACGCCTCGTGACTTGACACGTCCGCAATGTACTTTTCGCACCTCACGCCCAGCGCCGTGATCTTCTCCATGATATCGTTGTTCTCAAAGCTCTTCTCGCTTACATCGTTCAGCGCGATGTTAAACCCGTCCTTTGCCAGTCTCAGCGCGATAGCCGCGCCTATTCCTCTTGCCGAGCCCGTGATTATTGCCGTTTTGCTCATATTTTTATATCCTTTCGGTAAAATCTCTGATATTCAGTCTTGGAAATAATCCACGACCTTATACTTCCATGATAGCCGCACCGTAGGTAAGTCCGGCGCCGAAGCCGACAAAGCATATCTTCATGCCCTCGCGTATCCTGCCCGCCCTTGACAGCTCGTCGAGCGCCACGGGAATGCACGCGCTTGAAACGTTGCCCATATGCTCGATATTCGTATACACCTTATCGGACGGTACTCCAAGAAGCTCCGTCGCCTTTTCGATTATGCGCAGATTAGCCTGGTGAGGTATCACCAGATCAAGCTCAGACACGTCGAAGCCGCCCTGCTCCGCAACGTTCCTGACCGCGTCCGCCATTGCGTTCACGGCGAACTTGTACACCGCCTTGCCGTCCTGAACAAGGAAATTCTGCTTTGAAAACGTATCGAACCTGTGTTCGTAAAACTCGTCGATATCGCCGAACCACGGGCAGTTGCCCTGATAGTTCACCTTGCAGTACAGAGCCTCAAATTCATCCCCTTCCGCTCCGAGGAACGAATTGAAGCGCTTGCCGCTCTTCTTCAGCAGCACCGCACCCGCCGCGTCACCGAACAGTATACAGCTCGCGCGGTCGGTATAGTCGGTCTGATTTGACAGCTTTTCGCTTGAAACGATCAGCACATTCTTATACTTATCCGTTTCAAGATACTTCTGCGCGATATCAAGCGACGAGATAAATCCCGTACACGCGCTGTTCACGTCAAAGCAAGCCGCGTTCTTAGCGCCGATATGCTTCTGTATCAGGCAGGACATAGCGGGATAAAAGAAATCGGGAGTACACGTGGACACGATTATCAGCTCCACGTCCTCCGCGTTCATCTTTGCGCTCTCAAGCGCCTTTTTCGCCGCCTGCGCGCCCATATAGTAATTCGGCTTATCCGCCGCAATATGCCGCTGCTTTATGCCCGTTCTCGGGAATATCCACTCGTCCGAAGTATCGAGGATTTCCGAAAATTTGTCGTTATCCGCAACAAATTCTGGAACGTAGCTGCCTGTTCCTAAAAACTCTATACCGCTCATTAAAAAAACTCCTTGATTTTATTTTGTAAATAATGTATAATAAATCTCGGGGGAAAAATTTCCCCGTATTTTCGGGTCGGCTAAAACGCCAAGCCGTTAATTTACCAAAACATACCACTTTATATTTTACCTTATTTTTGGCAATTTGTCAACCCATTTTTCAAATCGTCAATAAATTTTCATATTTTACGGAGGATTTTTATGAAAACAGCGTTTTTATTTTCGGGACAAGGCTCCCAATATCAGGGAATGGGCGCGGAGCTTGCGGAGAAATTCGGCGCGGCTAAGGAGATACTGGAGTGCGGTTCTGATATTCTCGGCTACGACCTGCTGAAAAAGTTCACCGACAGCACCGCCGAGGAGCTCGCGCAGACAAGACTGTCCCAGCCTGCCATATTCACGGCCTCGCTTATCGCGCTGTGCGCGGTTCGCGAGAACGGTATCGAGAATGCGGCGGTAGCGGGCCACTCGCTCGGCGAGTACGCGGCTATGTACGCGAGCGGTATGCTGTCAATGGAGGACGCGTTCAAGGCTATCAAGCTGCGCTCCGAGGCTATGGCAAAAGCGGCGGAGGGCTCTCACGGCGCTATGGCGGCGATACTGAACACGGACAGCGCCGTTATCGACGAGGTTTGCGGCTCTGTCGACGGCTTTGTCGCGCCCGCAAATTACAACTCCCCCGTGCAGACGGTCATCGCGGGAGAGGAAGCGGCTGTCGACGCGGCGATAGCGAGGTTCGCCGAGCTTGGCAAACGGAGCGTAAAGCTCGCGGTATCGGCGGCGTTCCATACAAAGCTTATGCAGTCCGCCGCTGACGAGTTCAAGGCGGCGGTATCGGGCTTTAAGTTCGGCGCGCCTAATTGCGACTTCTATGCTAATCTGTACGGCAAAAGGCTCGAGGACTTCTCGGATATGCCGAGCTATCTCGCGGCGCATATCTGCTCGCCCGTGAAATTTGTCGACGAGCTGAACGCCATGAACGAGGCGGGTATCGAGGCATTTGTTGAGCTTGGTCCGAACAAGGTGCTCACGGGCTTGGTAAAGAAAACACTCAAGGGCGTTGTGAACGTAAATGTGGAGAATGCCGAAACATTGGACAAGGCGCTCTCCGCACTGAATGTCTGAGCAATCTCACGGTGCGAAATTTGCTTTTAAATCATTTTACCCTCGTTAGTGTAAGAGGGTACAAAAACAATAAGGAGATATTTAACATATGAGAAAATTCTGTTTGATAGGCCACCCGCTCGGACATTCCCTGTCGCCGCAGATACACACACGGCTGTTTGAGCTGTCGGGGGAAAAGGTGGAGTACACACTCGAGGATATAGCGCCCGAGGAGCTTAAAGAAAAATTCGGGTTTCTGTCGGAATTTGACGGTTTCAATATTACTATTCCCCATAAGGTCGGGATAATAGATTACTGCGACGAGCTGTCGGAGGGCGCGGAGCGTTACAAGTCGGTAAACTGCGTCAAGAACGGCGAAAAGAAGGTCGGCTATAACACGGACTGCATAGGGTTCACGAAGTCGATAGAGCTGCTCGGCGCGTCGCTTGGGTCTGAGGTGCTGCTGATCGGCTGCGGCGGAGTTGGCAGAATGATGGCTATCGAGACCGCTCTCGAGGGCGGCGGGCTGACTATCGCGGCGCTTGAGAACGATCTACCGCTTGCCGCGAACGTTATCGGTGAAATACAGACAATAAAACCGGCTGCCAATGTAAAAGCGGTGAAGATACCCGCCGACGGGCTTTCCAACGCCGCTCTCGGCAATGAAAAGTTTGATCTGCTCGTCAACGCCTGCCCCGTGGGAATGTTCCCCAAAACCGACAGAATGCCCTGCCTGCCCGAAGTATTGGATAATGTAAAATGTGTGTTCGACGCTGTTTACAATCCCAAGGAAACGCTGCTCGCCAAGACCGCGCGCGAAAAGGGCTGCAAGGCAATGACGGGCATGGCGATGTTAGTGCTCCAAGCAGTAGCCGCTCACGAGATATGGGACGGCGCAAAGTATCGGAAAGAGGATATCGACAAGCTTATCGCGGATATGGAGGCTTTGGTATGAGCAAACCGTTGAGCGTGTATCTTTGCGGATTTATGGGCTGCGGAAAGAGTCATATCGGACGGCAGCTCGCCGCGGCGCTGGGCAGGCGTTTCATCGATCTGGACAGGTATATCGTCAACGCCGAGGGAATGACTATCCCCGAGATATTCGACAAGTACGGCGAGCCGCATTTCAGAAAGCTCGAGGCGAAGTATATCCGCGAGCTGTCCGGCGGGAGAATAGTCGCGACAGGCGGCGGCGCACTGATAAATGACGAGACCGCGAAATTCGCGGGAGAGAGCGGCTTATCGGTGTACATCAACACGGCGTTCGAGGTCTGCTACAAGCGGATAAAGGGCGACACTAACCGTCCGCTCGTAATGAACAACACTCCCGAGCAGCTCGAGGAGCTTTACAGCAAGCGCGCCGTCATCTATCGGCGAAACGCCGTGTGCATGGTAAACGGAAATACGCGCGATACGGTAATTACCGAGGAAATAGTGAAACTGGTAAGGTATCACGAGGGCTTATGATGTTATAGTACATCGGACTTAACTGCAAAAAACCGAAAAAAAGAGGGGGAGGAAGAATTCTTCTTTCTTCTTTTCTTCTTATTCTTTTTCTTTTTTCTTTTTAATAGGTATGCTTGTTGGCACTTTGTTGATTGTCTGTTGCTTTCCTGTTAACTTGCTTGTTGAATTCAATGCGGCAAAGTGTTCACAAATGGCATAGTAATACGGCGTAAGGGTTTGTTAGTACTTTGTTTTTTTGCTTGTTGATTTATGAACTTTGGCTTGTCATTCACCTTGTTGACCGCTTGGCAACGCGGATTTTTTAGGTATGCAGTAATTTGCAGTTATGTTGAATATAAAATATTAGAGGGCGATATTTATGGTTATCACGAATGTTAAAATAAAAACTATGTCGGAAAAGGATTACGAAAACGGCTTTGTACGTTTTGGGGAGATAATCACCGAGATAGGAGATATGAGCGGATATATCACGACGGACGAGGAGGAGATAGACGGCTTGGGAAAAACTTTGTATCCCGGATTTATCGACGCACACTGCCATCTGGGAATGTGGAGCGACTGCTACTCAATGCAGCTCGAGGGCGACGACGGCAACGAGATCACCGACCCGTCTACCCCGCATCTGCGCGCCGTCGACAGCATAAACGCCATGGACAGGTGTTTTGGGGACGCGGTCAGCGCGGGAGTTACCTGCGTGTGTACGGGCGTCGGAAGCGCAAATCCGATAGGCGGTTCGTTCGCGCTGATAAAGACGTTCGGGTCGAAGCGCGTGGACAAGCTTATCGTGAAGTCGCCCGTTGCGATAAAGTTCGCGCTGGGAGAAAATCCCAAGTCCTCCTACAACGACCGCGACGAGACCCCGATAACGCGCATGGCAACCGCCGCGATAATCCGCGAGCAGCTCCAAAAGGCGCTGCGCTATAAGGAGGATATGGACGAATACAAACGAAATCAAAATGATGAGGGCACGGACGACGAGGTCTCCAAGCCCGACTTCGACGCGAAATGCGAGGCGCTGCTGCCACTATTCAATAAGGAGAACAAGCTCAAGGCGCATTTCCACTGCCACCGCGCGGACGATATCTTCACGGCGGTGCGTATCGCAAAGGAATTCGAGCTGGACTATGTACTGATACACTGCACGGACGGCGGGATCATCGCGGATGAACTTGCCGAGGAGCGACCCGCGGCGGTGGTCGGTCCCCTGTTCGGCGACCGCGGAAAGCCCGAGCTTGCCAATCACGATATCACAACGCCGCGGATACTTCACGAGCACGGAATAAAGTGCGCTATCTGCACCGATCACCCCGAAACGCCGATACAGTATCTGCCCATGACTGCCGCGCTCGCGGTTCGCGGAGGGCTTTCCGAGGAGGACGCGCTGCGCGGGATAACGATAAACGCCGCCAAGGTCCTTGGTGTTGACGGCATTCTCGGCTCGGCTGAGGTAGGGAAAAACGCCGACTTCGTGCTGTTCGATAAAGATAAATCGCCGCTGGATATTATGAGTTTGCCTTGTATGGTGATCGTGGACGGGAAAATCGCTTTAAAAAAATAATTTGATGTTGAATTCCGCGGTAATTTGTGATACAATATCTAAAGCGGAATGTTTCGTCAAGGAGGAATACAAACCAAAATGCGTGAAATAAATACAAACGAGATAACAAAAGCGATAGCGGCGCTGTGCGTTGACGCTAACCTGCACCTGCCGTGCGGAATGCGCGAGCGTATCGAAAGCAGCGCAAAAGCCGAGGAGAGCGAGCTTTGCAGGAGTGTGATCGGCGATATCGTCGCGAATATCGACTGCGCGGACGAGCTTGGCGTGCCGATATGTCAGGACACGGGAATGGCTGTCGTGTTCGCGGAGATCGGTCAGGACGTTCATATCATCGGCGGCGGTTTCGAGGATGCGGTCAACAAGGGAGTTGCCGAGGGGTATGTCAACGGACGGCTGCGGCTGAGTATCGTCAGCGATCCGCTGGAGCGCGTCAACACGAACGACAACACCCCCGCCGTTATCCATACGAGGATAGTCAACGGCGAAAAGATACGTCTCACCGTCGCGCCCAAGGGCTTCGGCAGCGAGAACATGAGCCGTCTGAAAATGTTCACTCCGTCGGCAACAAAGGAAGATATTGTGAAATTCGTTGTGGAAACGGTATCGCTGGCGGGGAGTAATCCTTGTCCGCCTATCGTTGTCGGAGTGGGTATCGGCGGCGATTTCGAATATTCGGCACTGCTGGCGAAAAAGGCGCTTTGCCGCGACCTCGGCATTCGCCATCCCGAGCCGCTCTACGCCGAAATGGAGCAGGCTATGCTGGACGGTATCAACAGGCTCGGCATAGGCTCTCAGGGCTTCGGCGGAACGGTCACGGCGCTGTACGTCAACATCGAAAAGGCGCCTACGCATATCGCGGGTCTGCCCGTGGCGGTCAATATCGGCTGTCACGTCACAAGACACGCCGAATGTGAAATTTAAAAAATTTTTCAATAAACGAAACCATCTTTACATTCATCTGGTATTATATACAGAAGCGGAGAATTTTATGGAAGTATTATCTCTCACCACGCGCGAAAGCTTTGACGCGGTCATGAGACTGTACACGCCGACCGTGTAC
Organism: uncultured Oscillospiraceae bacterium; assembly: GCA_910587465.1. Classification (GTDB taxonomy): domain Bacteria; phylum Bacillota; class Clostridia; order Oscillospirales; family Ruminococcaceae; genus CAG-115. The sequence goes on along the minus strand of CAJUMS010000007.1, from coordinate 26,591 downwards.
GGGATAGCCTATTCGCGGCTGCGCAGTCCCGTCGACGCGGAGGACGTCGCTCAGGACGTATTCGTGCGGTACTTTAAAGCCGATCTTACATATGAAAACGAGGATCACCGCAAAGCATGGCTGATACGGTGCGCGGTTAACTGTACGAACAGTTACGCGAGATCGGCGCAGTACCGTCACAGGGGCGAAAGCGCGAGCCTTGACGAGATAGCCGAGCTGCCCTCCGCGGACGACACCGCGGAGCACGCCGAGAGATCGGAACGCAAAAATTTGGTGTTGAACGCGGTAATGGCACTTCCGCCGAAATACCGCACAGTCGTACATCTGTATTACTTTGAGGATATGTCCGTAGCGGAGATCGCCGACGCTATCGGCGCACGTCATTCCACTGTGAAAACGCGGCTGGCGCGCGCGCGTGACAGGCTGAAGACGCTTCTGAAAGGGGAGGTGGAGTTTTAATGAATTTCAGAGACGAATACAAAAAGGAAATTTCGGAGCTCACTTCCGACGAGACGGCCGAGCGTATCCGCAGGGGCGTTACGGATAAGCTTGCCGAGCCCGAGGCCGCGAAAAAGAGACCCCTTCCGCTGCGCAGGATAGCGGTGATAGGCGGGTCGGTCGCAGCCTGTCTGGTCATCGGCGTGACGGCGCTTGTGCTCACGGGCGGCGGCAAGTATTTCTTTGTGGGCAATATGGACAATATGAACAATATGATGAGCGACAACGCTCCCTCGGCAGGCGCCAACGGAGCAACCGGCGGAGTTCCGAATATGTCAAGCCGACCGAACTATGAAAACACCAACGCAGAGGATTATACCGACGATGGACAGCAGAACGCAGAGGGCCTCGTCAGCGGCGGCAACGACAAAGACGCTATCGGCGACTTCTCTCCCGGCGCATCAATGCCCGCGGGCTCGGCGACGGATCAGGATCCGTCATATCCAAAGACGGCGAGGATAACACTTGACGGAGAGCTGCTCACCCTGGAATACAACGGAGAAACGACTGTGTTCGGAAAATCACTTGATAACAACGATGGCGACAAAGGGAGCGCTCCGTACGGCGAAAGCGGAGAGCGCATTGAGGCCGTGACCTCCGACGGCAAGAAAATGTTCCTAGAGCTCTACGGTGATGAAGCTTTATTGTTTGACAGCGAAAACAGGTTATTGGGGATATATATCACAATTGATTGATTATGGTATTTTTCTACAAATATGTTTTGCAAATTATGCTTTATTTGTTGAAAATTAACAAAATTTTTAATTTTTTCAGCTACCGGCGGAGCGCAATTAACGCTCCGCAACTTGTTTTTTTACACAAATGGATAATATTGAGAATTATTAAATAAAAAAATATGAAAAATTTGTGAAAATCACAAAAAAGCACTTGAAATGTTGAAAATTTTATGATATAATGTATACAGTGAAACTGGAGAATAACGAACAAATACTTTGGTATTTATTCGTTCAAATATTTATATAATAGATTTACGCGTCCGATATACGGATCGGGTATGTCGTATGCGCGGTGATTTACGGCATGGAGTGTAAACGATTTCATTCAAGAGGTGAGCATGATGACAGGACTGGAACAGGCTGTAAGAAACAGTGGTAATTTTGCGTTTATGATTAAGTATCAGCCTGATTTTCCCATAGAATTTCTGCTTGGAGATAATCCTTTCTCAACCGAGAAAACGGTGCTGCTGGGGGAAATTATCTTCCCCGAGGACTATCAGCCTTTCTGCGATATCGTAAGCGAGGTCATCAACGGGCATCAGAGCGGCATAAACGCGCACGTTCGCCTTAAGTGCGCAGATGCGTACAGGTGGTACTACATATCGGCGGCGCCCGAGTTTCGCGAGGACGGTTCTCTGCGCGTACTATCGGGTATGCTGTTCGACGTTACGGAGTATCTCGACTGCGAGGGCAACGACGCTGTAATGCGCTCGTTCAGGAGCAAGGCGGAGGGCTCTATGGGGTCGTCCAAAGACAATATGCCTCAGCTGCCGGATATTCTCGGTAAAGACTACCTTGAACGCATACAGCTCCCGTTTGCGCGTATTGAGGGTATGTACTCCGCGATAGTCGGCGAGGACGGCAAGATACTCGCCGCGGCACAGGACAAAAAGATCAATCTCAACAAGATGAGCTATCAGCGCAAGAAGAATATCCGCGTAAAGCATCAGACGGTGGCAACGTGGGTGATCGCTGGCGAGTCGCTGAAGGATATCAACGACTGCGTTCCGCTGCTGGAAACTATGGTGCAGACCGTCTCGGAGATCGCGAACTCTTATGTGGTAATCTGCGAGGAAATGGAAAACTCACAAAAAGCAAATAAGCTTCTCGGTCAGAACTTCGAGGATCAGATACTTGTTAACAATATCTACTCGCTGATACTCCAGAGCCGCAGCACGGCAGCCTCGTTCGGCAGCATAATCCCGCTTATCCGCGATTACTTCGATCTGAGCGACCTGATATTCTGCTCCGACAACGTCCGTCCGATAAAGGTGTACCGCTGGAGCGAAACGGGCGATATCATACCCATGGTGTCGACTACGCCGTTTAATGAAGCGATCGACAAGGAGCTTGAGAACAACGCGGTGGTTTGTATGCATGAGGACGAACTGCGCGGCACGGAAAGCAAGGGCAGGAGCGTTGCGATGTCGAGAGTGTACGAAAACGGCAATCCGCGCGGTCTTATCGTGTTTATGTCGAACGACGGCAACCGCGTGTGGACGAACCGTGACAGAAAAATGATCCGCAACATCACGCAGATAATCTCGACGGTTATCTACCGTTCGTTTATGGAGAACGAGCTTGCGGTATCGCAGGAGCATCTGCTCCGTCTGGCGTACTTCAACACCACAACGGGCATACCGAACCGCAGCGCGTTCGAGCGCGATTTCAGTAAGTCCATAGCCGACGGCGTAAGCGGCGCTGTGATCTCTATTGAAATATCCAACCTAAAGGAGCTTTCCGAGATTTACACCCTCCGCTACTCCGAGGACGTTGTGCGGAGCATTGCCGAATATATCGCGGCAATACCTACCGAGAACACCAAAAAGGTCTATATGTTCTCGAATGATATACTCTTTGTTACGCTGAACGACTCGTCACGCGAGGATGCGCTTGGTCTGGCGCAGACCATTCTCACCAAATTCCGCTCGCCGTGGTTCCTGAACGACAGCGAAAATCAACTTGATATCTACGCAGGTATCAGTATGTTCCCGAACGACGCAGACGACATCGCCGACTGCGTTCGTGTGGCAACGAGAACGCTCAGGCTCGCCAAGGACAGAAAGCTGCATGACGCGGTAAGCTACTCGGATGGTCTCGAGGAAAAGCTCGACAACAACCTTCGCGTAAAAAAGCTTGTTATGGACGCGGCCGAAAACGAATTCAAGGGATTTTATTTCCTGTACACGCCCGTTGTTGACGCGCGGACAGGAGAGCTGCAATGCTGCGAGGCGCACCTTTTCTGGAGCAACGGCGATATAATAGTGTCGCGCGACAGATTTTTGCCCGTAGTTGAGCGCATGGGGCTTGCCAATGAGATCTACGAATTCGTTGTCGACAGGATATGCGAGTTCTGCGCTGCTGTGCGCGAGAGCGGACTATCACATTTCCGCGTAGCGTTCAGCATTCCCGAGAATATCCTCAACTCCGAGATGGGCGTTATCATACTTCGCAAGGCGCTGCTGGAGTATTCCCTGCCGCCCGAGGCAATCAGTGTTTCGGTATCCGAAAGCGACGGAACGCTCGGTATACGCAACAACTTCCTAAAGCATATGGCTAACAGCGGTGTGAACATAATCGCCGACGACAAGGGCGGGAATTTCTTCACCGCCGCACCACTTGAAAATCCGTATGTGAAATGTATCAAGCTCAGGAGCCGCCGTCTCAGCGACGACCCCGTATCCGCAGCGTTTGTGCGTTCGGTAATCGAGCGCGCTCACGAAAAAGGTATTACGGTATGCATTAAGGGCGTTGACAACCTTAAGGCGCTCGAAAACGCCCGCAGCTTTGACGCGGATATGATACAGGGTATCATCAACGGCAGGCCGCTCCACACCTCGGAATTTATCAGAAAAATGGTCATCAAAAATCACGCAATGAAATAAATAATGGCGGCGGGAAATTAGGGGGCGTGTGGTACAGAAGTATTTCGGTGTCGAGCGACTACGCTTGACACCGAATTTTTTTATGAACCGAAAAAGGAAAGGCGCTCGCCTTCCCGCCGCCGCATTTCTTTACAGTATCAACCTTTCGCTCCCCTGCTCTGCCTTACCATATCCTCTACAACGATATCGTAGATCTCGCCGAGCGAACGACAGTATTCCAATATCAGCCACGGCTCGTTGGTGTGGAAATGCAGCTTTGCGGTCATTACGCCGTTTTCGTCCTCGTCGGCAATAACAAGCAGCGAATCGCCCTTAAAGTGTGAGCGGATATACTCGTCAAGCTCATCCTCCACATCGTCCGACGGGTTGTCCACATCAAGCAACAGCTGCGTGTCGTATCTGAATTCAATTTCGTCCATAATTTAACCCCATTTCATTGAAATATCAAACGCCTGCACGGAGTGCGTAAGCGCGCCAAGACTGATTATGTCAACGCCCGTTTCGGCGACAGCTCTGATATTGTCGAGAGTGACGTTTCCCGAAGCCTCGGTCTTTGCCTTACCGTCGACGAGCTTACACGCCTCGGTCATCTCGTCAAGGCTCATATTGTCAAGCATTATCACGTTTACACCGCACTCGAGCGCCTCCCTGACCTCGCCGAGGTTACGTGCCTCGACCTCTATCTGGAGCATATGCCCCGCGCGCTTGCGGAGAGTTTTCACCGCCGCGGTAATCCCGCCGTAAGCGTCGATATGGTTATCCTTGAGCATAGCCGCGTCGGTGAGGTTGTAGCGGTGATTGCGCCCTCCGCCTACCGTAACCGCGTACTTCTGGAGCGCTCTCAGTCCGGGGAGCGTCTTGCGCGTATCGGCGATAGTCGCCTTAGTGCCCTCGACAGCGTCCACGCACCTGCGCGTATAGGTCGCAATGCCGCTCATATGCTGAATAATATTCAGCGCGGTGCGCTCCGCCTTCAGCATTTCACGGGTGTGACCGTTGATCGTCGCTATCTTCTGACCCTTGGAAACGCGCTCACCCTCGTTCACGAGGAACTTCACGTCAATGGACGGGTCGAGTATCGTGAACACCCGCGCCGCGACCTCCGAGCCGCAGACAACGCCGTCCGCCTTAGCCATCAGATACGCGTCGGAATAGCTGTTCTCGGGAATAAGCAGGTCGGCGGTGCTGTCGATATAGTTGATATCCTCGGACAACGCCGTCTTGATTATGTCGTCAACATAAAACGGTAAAAGTATCATTTTTCCTCCTTAATTTAAAAGTCAAAAGCTCGGGTCGTTTACTTAGCCAAGCGGTAATTCCTCCGCCTCACTTCGTTCGGCTGCGTCATCACCGCTTGCTCCCGACTTTTGACAATGCAACATTTATTTCTTTATCTTGTAGGGTCTCACTACCCTTAGAACACTTTTTGAAATTTATGCATCGTCGCCGCATTGCATTTAATCATTAGACTGATTTTGCATCACTTCGGTAAGTATAATATATGCGCAAGTCACAATGGACTTGGTCTCCACAAAATCGGGGGTTACCGCATAACCGCCGCTGTCAAGCTCGTTTTTTAGCTCAGTAATGCGTTTCAACCCCTTTTCAGCCTCGGGATAATCCGGGTAGATAAAATACGACTTCTGCATTATATGGCGGACCTCGGTGCGTATTCCGTGCGACAGCTCCTTACCCTCGGGAGAGGTCATCGGATATTCAACCTCACCGTCACTTCCGTGCGTTATCTTCCCGTTGATATCCTCCGCGATAAGCCGCGAGAACACCAGCGCCTCGAGCAGCGAATTGCTCGCCAGACGGTTCGCGCCGTGAACGCCCGTGTGCGAACACTCTCCCGCCGCGTACAAGCCCTCGATATTCGTAGCGCCTTTGCCGTCAACATTGATACCGCCCATTAAATAATGCTGACACGGATATATGGGGATAGGCTCCTTGGTCATATCATAGCCCTTTTCCAGCACTTTATTATAGATCATGGGGAAGTGGCTCTTGACGAATTCGGGATCTTTATACGAAATATCAAGCCGGAATTCGTCGCTGCCCGTTTTCTTTTGCTCCTCCATAATGCACTTCGACACCACGTCGCGAGGGGCAAGCTCCTTGCGCTCTGGCTCGTAGCGAGGCATGAAACGTTCGCCGTTGCAGTTGAGCAGATACGCGCCCTCGCCGCGGACAGCTTCCGAAATGAGAAAACATTCCCTGTTTTCCTTGTCGGCAAACGCGGTCGGGTGGAACTGAACATACGACAAATTTTTGATCTCCGCGCCGAGATTGTACGCGAGCTGAATACCGTCGCCAGTAGCTATCGCGGAGTTGGTGGTGAAGTCGTAAACGCGCCCGATACCGCCCGTCGCCATAATTACCGCGCCCGCGCAGTAGTATTCGTACTCGCCGCTTTCGGTGATGACCTCTGCGAAGAACACACCGTTCTCCCTTTCGAGACGGCACAGCACCGAATTATTGATAACGGTGACGTTCGTGAGCTTCTGCACCTGCGCTATCAGATTTGTCTCGATCTCAAAGCCCGTGGTGTCCTTATGGTGAGCGATACGCCGCCGCGAGTGTCCGCCCTCAAGCGTGAGCGCAAGCGAGCCGTCTTCGTTGCGGTCGAAATCCACGCCGTACTTCTCGACAAGCCGCTCGACGTCGCGGGGACCCTGTTCAACGAGAATTTTCACGTTGTCGAGGTTGTTCTTGTACTGCCCCGCAATAAGTGTGTCCTTGATATGCAGCTCGCTGTCGTCGTGCTCCCTGTCCATAACGGCAGCCACGCCGCCCTGCGCCAGCGCCGAATTGCACAGCGTTAATTCGCGCTTGGACAGCATAAGCACGGACAGAGAGCTGTCGAGATTGAGCGCGGCGTAAATGCCCGAAATGCCCGTGCCGACTATCAGCACGTCATATTTTTTGAAGTTCATTATTACCACCTCTTGTTGCTTTATCACCGGCAAATTATTGTTTTGCGCATGATAAATCGTATTATTTTACAATATCAATGCTTTTTTAGGACAGAAGCTTGAACATTTGCCACAGCTTACACACTTGTCATAATCTATCTCGGGCGCTCTAAAATCTTTCTGACTTAACGCTCCAACAGGACAAACGTTTACAGCAGGACATTTGTGATTTTGAGGACAGTTTTCAATTATTATTTTTAATTTTTTCTCCATGATCTTTCTCCTTTCAAATCAGCCAATAACGATTTATCACTCCAAACATTAATTTAACTGTTGACAAACCCGCTATAATCTGATATAATAATTAAGTTACTCATTCTCCAACCTTTTGCGAAAGGAGAATTTATATGCAAGAAAAAACAATCGAAAAAGCAATTTTGGTATCCGCCGATATCGGCGAATACGACTGCGAGATATCCGTTGACGAGCTTTCCGAGCTTGCGAAAACCGCGGGGGCGGAGGAGATCGCGCGCGTTATACAGAAACGCGAGGCTTACAACTCGGCGACCGTTATCGGCGAGGGCAAGCTTAGCGAGGTCAAGGAGCTTTGTCAAAAGCTTGGAGCGACCCTGCTCATCTTCGACTGCGAGCTTACCGCGTCGCAGATACGCAATATCGAGGACGAGACCGACGTGCGCGTTATCGACCGCACCATGCTCATTCTTGACATCTTCGCGGGGAGAGCGGTCTCGCGTGAGGGCAAGCTGCAGGTCGAGCTCGCGCAGCTGCGCTACCGTCTGCCGCGGCTTATGGGCTTGGGAACAAGCCTGTCCCGTCTCGGCGGCGGTATCGGCACACGAGGTCCGGGCGAGACCCAGCTCGAAACCGACCGCCGCCATATCCGCCGCAGGATCGACAAATTAGCAGCCGAGCTTAAAGAGCTTGAGGAGCGCCGCGGATATTCGCGCGACCGCCGCAAAAAGGACAACGTTCAGGTCGGCGCTATTGTCGGCTACACCAACGCGGGCAAATCCACGCTGCTGAACCTCTTAACCGGCGCTGATGTGCTCGCCGAGGACAAGCTGTTCGCGACGCTCGACCCGACCTCGCGGTCAATCGAGCTGCCCGACGGACGAAGTCTCCTGCTCGTCGATACGGTAGGGCTGATACGCCGTCTGCCGCACCACCTCGTTGAAGCGTTCAAGTCGACACTCGAGGAGGCAGCCTGCGCGGACATCATAATCCATGTATGCGACGTAAGCGACCCCGACGCCCCCGAAAAAGCGGACGTTACCTTGAAAACTCTCGCCGAGCTTGGTGCAGCCGAAATACCCGTCGTGACCGTGCTCAACAAATGCGACAAGATAAGCGAGAACATTCCCGCGGACGATAAGACCGCCAAAATAAGCGCTCTCAGAAACGAGGGAATTGACGAGCTGTTGGAAAAGATATCCAAAAACCTCCCACAGACAAGCCGCCGAATGAAGCTGCTGCTGCCCTACGACAAGGCGGGCTACACGGCGCAGCTGCGCGAAAACGGCAAGGTGTTTGCGGAGGAATACACCGAAAATGGAATAGCCGTCGACGCGCTTGTCGACATAATGCTGATAAAGCAAATGAGCGAGTATGAAGTAAAATAAGAGGTAAACCAAACAAATCGGGGAGGAGCTTTCCTCCCCGATTTTTTATTTCTGTTCGTCAAGCAGAACTTCTGCGCCGCCGACGGGTCTTACGGTAAGTACGTGGCACGAACCTACGCCGAAAATTTTCTCCATATTCATCTTGAACTGTCCGAGCGCGTCAAACGGCACGAACGCCTGTATCGTCCCCGCGAAGCCGCCGCCGTGAACACGGCACGCGCCCTTGCGGTGGAGTGTATTCTCGGCCACGTTTAGCGCTATCGACAAGCACTGATGGCGTACGTCGGAGCTCGGATAGATGTTCTGGAGGTACTTGAACGAGCTGTCGCCGCTTTCCTTGACCGCGGCGAGGAAATCGTCGAAACGCTCGTTTTTCAGCGCGTGAACGGCGCGTTCAACGCGGTCGTTCTCGTGGAAGAAGTGTACGGCACGGAGCACGGCTCTGTCGCCGAATTTCTCACGCAGACCGTTGATGTTCAGCATAACGTCCGCGAGCGCGATAGAACGGAGCGTTTCACAGTCGAAATAGCCCGCGACGGCTTTCATTTCATGCGAGATAGCCGCGTATTCGCCCGTGAGGTCGGCATGGTCGCCCTTTGCGTCGACGATACACAGCGCGTGACCGTAGCTAGCAAAATCGCACGGAACGCTCTCGATAATGGGCGTGTCGTTGTCCTTGAAGTCGATAGCGACAAATCCCCCTACCGAGCAAGCCATCTGATCCATAAGTCCCGAGGGCTTGCCGAAGTACTCATTCTCGGCGAACTGCGATATCTGCGCAATCTTTACGGGAGATATCTGCCCGCCGTTGTACAGGTGCGACATAACAGTACCGACAAGCACCTCGAACGCCGCCGAGCTTGACAGTCCCGACCCCTTCATTACCGTGGAGGCGGTGTAAGCACGGAATCCGCCGATCTTGTGACCGTTGCGGCGGAAACCTCTCGCCACGCCGCGTATCAATGCGGCAGAGGTGTTCTTCTCCTCATCCTTGACGTCGAGGTCGGAAAGGTCAATCTTATCCTCGGGAAAGCCCTCGGATTTTATCGTGACGATATTGTCTTCCGTCTGCTCGACAACGGCGATAACGTCAAGATCAACGCTCGCCGCAAAAACCTTGCCGTTATTGTGGTCGGTGTGATTGCCGCATATCTCGGTGCGCCCCGGCGCGGAGAAAAAGCGGTGCTCGCCGAGCGATCCGAAATACTCTGCGAAGCTGCACTCGGCGGTCTTGTAGCGCTTTCTCTGCGCCTCAAGCTGAGCCTCTGGATAGAGTACGCCGATATTTCTTACGATAGGTTTCATAAAAAATCCGTCCTTTCGATCAGTAATTAAAAACTATTCTTCATAGAACATATGCTTTGCCTTTTCTTTGTGAGCCGAAACGCTCAGAACTAAACCCATACAAGCGTGCATCATTATCATAGCCGTGCCTCCCGTGCTTATAAACGGCAGCGGTATGCCGATAACGGGGACTACCGACAGCACCATTCCGATATTGATAATACAGTGGAACAGCACCAACGCGAACACCCCCACGCAGATCAGCCGCCCGAATGGATCGGAAGCTCCGGAGGCGTTGGAAAGCAGCTTCAGGCACAGCACCGCCAGCGCGATGACCACCGCCATACAACCGATAAATCCCATTGTCATACCGATATACGAGAACACAAAGTCGTTGTATACCTCGGGAATATCAAGCGTTAAGGTCTCGGGATCAAATCCCATACCCGTAAGCTGTCCCGAACCGAGACCTATCTTGCCCTGATTTTGCTGATAGTAGATGTTCAATATCTCTTCATTCTGCAGTTCCTCATCAAACAGTATCAGAAAACGCAATCGGTGATGATCCTTCATCACGTAATTCCACGCTACATAAATTACGGGCGGAATGGCGGCGACCGCAACGATTATATACTTCCACGAAACTCCGCCCATAAACAGCATTACGATGAAAATGAACAGAAACACCAGCGCCGACCCAGCGTCGCCCTGAGCTATGATAAGCGCCGTGGGGAACAGCCCGTGAGCGCATACCAACAGCAAATGCGGCAGAGAATTCAGCTTGTCGCCGAGCTTTGAGATATGCAGCGCAAGCGTGATTATAAACACGAATTTCAGTATCTCGGACGGCTGAATGGTAATGCCGTTCTTGCCGCCTATCTGTATCCACGCAACGTCGTCGTCGCGCTGCACACCTATCGGCGACCACACCAACAGCTGCGATATAACCGCTACGGGCGCATAGATATACCACAGCTTGGCGATAAACTTATAATCAATAAAGCTTATCACAAACGACGCGAGTATTCCGAGTATCGCCGCGATAAACTGTGTTCTTACCACGCCCTGCGGGATATACCCCGTTTCGTACATCGAATTCACCAGAAACATATCAAACGCCGTTATAATAATGCATATCGCGGGCAGTATCTTATCGACGCGCTTCAGATGACCTGTAAAAAAATCAAGTATTTCTTTCATTGTTCTCCCAATATTTTCCAACAATATATTAAAATCATCTAACATATACACACTTTATATTATATACCTTTTTTCCCGTATTTTCAAGAGTATTTCACCGATTTTTGCCTTTTACGGAAAATTCGCCAAAAAATAAAAAAAGCCGAGGATTGTTGAAAAATCTTCGGCTTTTTATATAATGTATATTCGCGATACCGCTGTTTACTCGGGGAGAACCTCGTCCGTACCGGAAATATCGGGCATATGATCGTAAGTCGCCAGGCATACTCCGAAACCGGTCCCGTCTATCCTCCAGCGTCCCCCCGAATTCCCGATTATTCCTATCTGCGTACCCGCGGTCACCTTGTCGCCGATGTTTACGCCCACGCCGCCTAGATGACTGTAACAGTAATAATATCCCAACTCGTCACGGACAACGACATATCGTCCGCGCCCGCCGTTGTAATTTGGCTCCGCGTCCGCGGCGACGACCTCGCCCTCGCCAAAGGAGACAACGGCGGCGTTTTCGTCCACATTGCAGTAATCGTAAGCGCTAAGGAAACTGAGGTCTTCAATTATATATTCGGCATGATCTCTGAGAACATACTCACTTCCCGAGATAATTTCGGGGATCATGGGTTGCGAGAACTCCTTGAGCAAGACGTCGGGTGACTTCATACTTGAGACGTGCATACCCTTCATATCCGTATACTCAAGCATGATCTCGCGCTTACCGTCGTTGTCGTTATCGTACAGCCATACGCAGTTTATCAGCTTGTATTCGTAAACGTCGGCTATGTTGCGCTCGGAGCCATCCTCTCCGCGGGCATATACGCCAGATCTGTCCGCGCGGAACGTTATCCCGGGCAGCTCGTCCATAGTCCACTCGGCGGGCTCGGTGCCCTTGAACACGTGAACGCTGCCGGAATTCGTCATCATATCAAGCGTAAGCGGCTGCTCGGACACAAGATTGCTCTCATTATACTTGTACTTCCGGACTTCAAGAACGCCGTTATTATCGCGTAGCGTGAAATTGTTATTACCGCTGTCACGAAGCTCGTAGCGCATACCGCTGTTGAAATCGAACGCATAAATGTGTTCATCGATAACACCCGATGCAAACGCCGCCGTCGAAACTATCTCGCGGTAACCGTCGCCGTTAAGGTCGGCGAGATAAACGTCCTCGACGGGCATACCCGCATACAGAGAATAGCCGTATTCGCCGTCCGCGAGTACTGCCACGGAGTTGCCGTCGCAGTGGAACGTAACTCCCGGGAATTCGGACATTTCCCAATCCTCCGTATCGCTCTTGCCATACTCGTATACCTTGGTAACATTCGTTGCGTTGTCGGGAACGCTCGGCTCATCGGGATCCTTATCGTCGCTTTCTTCCTCTATCGTAAGCGAGAACTCGACGGTGTGCGCCGTGGTCGCGCTTGAGGTGTCGTTCGGGTCGGACAGCAGCTTTATCGTTGCCGTACCCTTATATTCGCCGGATTCCGGACGATGACTGCTCCAAACAGGCTCTCCGAACGTCATCTCCTGAACGTACTCTTCTCCCGGCTGAACGATACGCGAATCTTCCGCGGTGTCAAAGCCCTTGCCCGCAACGTCGATATCGGCAAGATAGTATCCGCCGCGCGATATCGTCGTTTTTATTTCTTCGTGAGTATCCTCGCCTTGGCAGCCCATAAGCAGCCCTATCGGCTTGTCGTTGGTGTTGCGAACGGTCGCCTTGACCCATATATCCTCGTTGGCGGCGAAGCTGTCCTTCTTCATCTTGACGGTCAGAATAACGCCGTCGAAGTTCTCCGATACGGTGTGCTCAAGCGTCTCAAGTGTCTCAACAAGTTCCTCGTATACCGTATCATTATACGGAATTGGATTGCCGTAATAGCCGTACTTGCCGCAGTCCTTAAGCTCCTTGTTCTTGCTGTCGGACAGCGGATAACGACCCTGAACGCAGCTTACGGGATAATAATATCCGTCTCTTTCATTAAGGAAATACACCCACCTGTCGCCGCATATCATTGGAGACATGGGATTGGAATGTATCATACCGCCGACTACAACGCTTTGCTGAGATATCGCTATCTTGTCGCCGGTCTTTTTGTCGCCCCTAAGCACTTTATCGATATAAAATGTGTTGTATGACCGAAAATCGCTGTCGGTCAGGTTGGAATCTGTCGGAACGGTTTGGTGCGCGATATCGGTAAACACCCCCGAAACTATCAAGTCGCTTTTTTCCGCCAGCTCATAATAGCTTGAATAAACCACTGTGTCTACCTGTAATATACCCGAAGGTACAAGCTCGCCGTAATCTCCCTCGTAGACGTACTTCGCCTCCTCGGGATATCCTGCGGGCACATGCGGAGTATCTTTGCCGACATCCACCGTAGATGACGGATCGGACGCGGGAGACACGGGCGCTTTGCCGTTTACATAATTCACGGCGTGAACTCCCCCGACCACCAGCAGCGCGGTACACGCCGCCGCCGCGACGAAGCCCGTAACTATCTTCCACACGGGAGTACGCCGCAATACGACCGTCTGCCCGCCGTAGGTATCTATATGCTTTGCATTCGCTATCAGCTCGTCGTCGAGCTCGGACAGCGCTTCAAATAATTCTTCGTTTTTCACAACTCATAGCCTCTCTTTCGTAAGTATTCGAGTAAACTCTTTCTGACACGGTTTAAAGTTATGTAGACCTTATTTTTGCTTATGTCGAATTCGGCAGCGATCTCGGGAACGCTGTCGCAGTACCAGTATCGGCAGACGAATATGTTACGTTTCATCTCGGGGAGCGTATACAGAAACACATTGATCTCGTGCACCAGCGCCTTATAATCGTGCAAACGCTCGGCGCTCTCGCCACCGCCAACAAGCTCGGACAGCTCCTCGAAAACGGCATCCGCCTCTCCCCTGCCGCGCTTTCCCGCAAGTGTTCTGCGCCGTCTGTTTATCGCGATGTTTCTCGTCAGCTTGCCAAGGTATGTTGACAGTATTTCAGGTTCGTGCGGCGGAATGCTCTCCCACGCTTTCATAAGAGCCTCGTTAACGCAGTCCTCCGCCTCGTCATACGATCCCAGAATATTCGCGGCGATCTTCGAGCAGTAGCTCGTATACTTTGCCGAGACCTCCCTTATCGCGCTCTCATCGCGCTCAAGAAACAATCCGACGATATCACGGTCGTTCATTCGCTCACCTCGCTTTGCGGTTATTTGTCGACAAATATCAGGGCGTTAAGCCCTCTCACTTATATACACAAAAAATAATTCGATTTCTTTCATTTTTTAAAAAATTTTTTATCACTTTTTTGATATTAATGCGCCTTGACAAAGTTTCTTTCAAAATATTGTGCAAAATCACAGTTGACATCTACAATATATTGTGATAAAATAAAAATGCACCAAAAAATTCAAAGGGGGATAAAAATGGTAGACGTTAATGTTACGGGCGGAAAACTGCCGCAGGAAGAAATAGATTACTATATCGAATGTGCGCGGGCAAAATACCCCGACAAACACTTGAGATCAATCGAGCTTGAGCTTGACGGAAATTTTGTCAACGCAAAGTATCATTTCTCCGACGTGCCGTTCCAGCGCATTCGAAGGATCACGGGCTATCTTGTAGGTACGCTTGACCGTTTCAACAACGCAAAGCGCGCCGAGGAAAAAGCTCGCGTTAAGCACGAAATGCAGTAATTTTCGCAATAATAAACGCAATAAACTCCGCTGTAAATCGCAGCGGAGTTTTTAATTTTTTAATCCATAGTGCAGACAATCACGTTCTTCCCGCTTCTCTTACCGATATACAGCCGCTTGTCGACCATGGATATCAGCGAATCGATACCGAGATGATGAGGCGTCTTTATCGGAGAACCGCTGTCCGCGGTGCTTTCGTTAAGGCTTCTTGATGCAAGCGCCGCACCCTTCTCCTCACTGTCGGCAAACCCAAATGTCATCGTCACCTTGACGGGCTTTCCGTCGCTCATTATGTCAAGCGAGCTGATCTCCGACTTGATAACGCTTATACGAGCAAAACAATCCTCGTGAGTGCCGCGCATAACGATCAGCATCTCCTCGCCGCCCCAACGGCACGCCATTTCGTTATCGTTGGTGTTCTCGATTATTATCGCGGCAACCGACTTAAGCACAACGTCGCCGCAGTCGTGACCGTATGTATCGTTGATCTTCTTGAAATCGTCAAGGTCGCCCATTACGATACAGTAGCGCTCCCCGCTTCTTTCCAGCTCATCGAAAAAACCCCAGAGACTGTGACGATTGTTGAGTCCCGTCAGCGAGTCGTGAGTTGCGGTGTAGTTGAGCTTTTCGTTGATGCTCCTGAGCTTCTCGAGCAGCGACGATACCTCAAGGTAGAACATCAGCACGAATGCCACTACCATTACCAGTGTAAACGTTATATTGATGCTGCGCATAACAATTATCTCGATATGCGAGAGCTCATGCATTCCGGTGGCAACATAAAGCGAACCCGCTATCTCGACCATACCCAGCGTGATCACAAGCATAAAGAACGTTATCATACCGAATGCTACCGCCGATTTTATAAACGTATCCTTATCGCAATAAATAAAAAGATAATATCCGTAAAGCGGGAACGCCATCAGCGGATAAAGGAAGAAGAAAACCTCCGTTCCCTGTATCACCGTAACAATAACGGCATGCGCCATTATCTCCGCAAACATCGCGATTATCCATCCAAGCGCGTGGCCCTCGATATTATGCCGCATCGTATAAGTACCGGAAATAACATACATCAGCACACTGACAATGTTAACAGCCACCATAATATACAGTCCGAAACACATAAACGTTATGAGGAACGTAAGATGCATAAAGCCCGCGGCATAGCACAAAATATGAAAGCTTGAGTGCGTTTCAAATTTTAAAAGCGGTCTCTTTTTTTTCATAGTCTATCCCCAATCCTGCGGCGATGAACATTTCCGCCTATAATCCTATTAACCATACAAAATTATGCATTAATATTATATCATATTTTTAAATAAAAATCAACACAAAAAAGCAATAGAATTTGGCACAAAGTTGAAAAAAATGTACAATAATGACATCACATAAAAAATTTATTTGAACCTATTGACAAAAAACGGATAAAGTGGTATAATAAATTTATCGTCAAAACGATAATCATTACTATTTTGGAGGTTATTTCTTATGAAGTATGTATGTCCCGTTTGCGGTTATGTTCACATCGGCGATTCCGCTCCCGAAAAATGCCCTCAGTGCGGCGTTCCCGGAAGCAAGTTCAAGGCTGTTGCGGAGGACGATAAGCTCGTGTTCGCATGCGAGCATGAAATCGGTATTACCGATGGCGTTCCCGCTGAGATCATCGAGGGTCTGCGCGCTAACTTCACCGGTGAGTGCACAGAGGTAGGTATGTACCTCGCAATGGCAAGAGCTGCTCACAGAGAGGGTTATCCCGAGGTAGGTCTGTATTACGAGAAGGCTGCGTGGGAAGAGGCTGAGCACGCTGCGAAGTTCGCCGAGATGCTTGGCGAGGTAGTTTCCGCTTCCACCAAGGACAATCTCACAAAGCGTGTTGCCGCTGAGCACGGTGCTACTCAGGGCAAGCTCGACCTTGCGAAGATGGCTAAGGAGAACAATCTTGACGCTATCCACGACACCGTTCACGAAATGGCAAAGGACGAGGCTCGTCACGGTAAGGCATTTGAGGGTCTGCTGAACAGATACTTCAAATAAAATAGGCAAGCTGTCTCCTGCATTAGTCTCGCGAGTAGTCTTTGATCAAAGACTATCCGCAAGACCGCCTTGCAAAACTATTATATGAAATCCCCCGTGGAAAGTCCACAGGGGATTTTTTACGTCAAAATTCACATTCTATGTAGGTTCAGACACCGTATTCGCTCTCGTCACTGCAAAGCAGGAGAATTCCTCCGATCAGGTTGCAGAACAGAAGAACCAGAACGCAAACCGCCGTAGAGGGCTTCTGCGTCTTCATCTGATTAAGCGCAACAAAACCGACAATCGGAGCGATAATAGTAATAAAGCCCACAACGATACCGATGATAATAAAAACCTTTGCCGCTGTTTTCATAATAACTTCCTCCAAAATAAATCATAGTTCAGCCAAACCATGGCTTACTGACAATTTATTATATCATAAATTTTGTTGCTTGTCAATACAAATTGTCAAAAAAGTTCACAATTACCAAAAAATTGCGAAAGAAATCCTCCCGTATAAACGGGAGGATAAAAGGTGTTTTAAGTAATTAACCCTTAACCGCGCCGAGTGCCACGCCTTCAACAATGTTTTTGGAAACGAAGATGTAGACGAGGACAACGGGAATGATCGACAGGAAGATAAGCATATAAACCTCTCCCATATTACCCGCCTCGGAATTGATTCTCGAACGAACCGCCGCCAGCGCGATAGGCAGAGTCCACTTGCTTGAGCTGTCCAGAACGAGCGCGGGAGTGAAGTAGTTGTTCCAGGAAGCAACAAACGCAAATATCAGCTGTACCGACAACGCGGGTCTCAGCATAGGAAGCGCAATGATATTGAACGTCTTGAACTCGTTTGAGCCGTCAACACGCGCAGCTTCAATAACTTCCATAGGCAGCGAGCCTTCGATATATTGCTTCATATAGAAGAATACAGAGGGAGCTGCGATAGCGGGAAGAATAAGCGGCCAATAGGTATCTTTCATTCCGAGATTACCAATCAACTGCAAAAATCCGGCTACGGAGATCTGCGTAGGGATCATCATTATGACAAGAATAAACTTAAACAGCATATTTTTTCCCTTGAAATCATAAACGTGAATACCGTAAGCCGTCATAGCGGAAAAGTAGCTTGTAAGAATACTTGCCACAGCCGCAATGATAAAGCTGTTCAACAGCGCCATCGGGAAGACAAACATCGTTCTGTCGTTCCACGCGGTTTTCAAGTTATAAAGGAAGCTGGTGCTGGGAATAAGCGTAAAACCTGCCTGAAGCTCCGAATGAGAACGTGTGGCATTGATTATCAGCAAATAGAACGGAAACAGCGAAAGCAAGGTAACAAAACCGAGAAATATATAGGACAATACCCTTGCGATATTCGTTTTTGCGCGAGTACCCTTAGTCTCGCCAGTTGATACATATGTAGTTGCCATATCAATTAACCCCTCGCTTTCTTGGATTTCTTCTTGCCCTTGTCGGGAGAGTTCATTGTCTTAAATACAATAAAGCTCAAAATCGCTGTAATAATAAAGATTATTACCGACAAAGCGCCTGCCATACCGTAGTTCTTAGACGGACCGAAATAGTTGTTCAGATACATTATAAGCGTCATCGTGCTACGGTTCGGAGAACCGTTTCCGGACGTCATGATCTGAGGAACATCGAACATCTGCAAACCGCCGATAAGCGAGGTAATAGCAACGTAAACCAAAATAGGCATCAACAGCGGCAACGTGATCTTAAAGAAAACCTGACCCGCACTTGCGCCGTCAATTGAAGCCGCCTCGAATATACTCTGATCAATACCCATAATACCCGCCATCAAGAGGATCGTTGTATTACCGAACCACATAATGAAATTGATAAACGCAATGACCGTTCTCGCGGGCCAGACCTGACCAAGGAAGTCAAATGTCGAGCCTGTGGCGGACATGATGATCTGATTGATAGGACCGACATTGGAAAGCAGCGTAAAGAACAGCAATGAATACGCGGAAGCCATTATCAGGTTCGGCATATACATAACCGTCTTAAAGAAACGCTGTCCCTTGATCTTCAAGCGATAACTTGTGTAAATTACGGAAAGCAGCAGCGAGAAAACCAACTGCGGAACCGCACCGATAATCCACATTATCATCGTATTTCCAAAATAGGTGAGAAATCCTATCTGACCGTTCGAGTCGGGCGTAAACAGCGTCGCGTAATTTTTAAATCCGACAAACTCCGGACCGATAACCTTCAAACCGGAACGGTAGTAATCGAAAAAGCTGTAATAGAACGTGGACAAAAGCGGAATCAGCTGGAATACGATGTACACTATAAAAAACGGTGCGATAAAAAAGTAGCCCCACTTAGCATAGCTAATGGACTTATGCTTTTTGGTCATTACAAAACACCTTACCTCTCATTTTCATTTTAGCCGTACCGCAAAATCCTAAAAAAAGAGGTGAAGCGAGCGTTACGCCTCACCTCTTAAAGGTTAGGATTTTAAATCAATACGATTTTTATGCCCTGTAAATTAGTCAAGAGTCAGCTTCTCGGGGAGCTTAAGCTCAGCGTAAGCCTCGTTGATCGTCTTTACATAGTTGCCCCAAGCGGTATCGAGGTCAACAGTGCCCTTGAAGTAATCCTTCAGGTTGTCCTGAAGCTTCTCGTTGAGCAGCTGATCGTAACCGGTAGCATACTTGAGTTCAATATTCTTAGCGCCCTCTGCGAAGATAGCCCAGTCATTCTGACCGCCAAGTATCTCGTTACCGAAATCGGGGTTAGAGGTGTAGGAATCGTTGACAGCAGAGTTATTTACGAACTGGCTGTCAATCTCAACCATCTGCTTGAGGATCTTCTCGTTGCTCTGGAATGCGTTCATAATGTCAGCAACCAATTCGGGGTTATCGGTCTGAGCGCCTGCGAGCAGCCATGTGCCGCCCCAGAAGTAGCTCTGCGGACCTACGCAAAGACCCCAGTCACC
This sequence comes from uncultured Oscillospiraceae bacterium, assembly GCA_910587465.1. Classification (GTDB taxonomy): domain Bacteria; phylum Bacillota; class Clostridia; order Oscillospirales; family Ruminococcaceae; genus CAG-115. Next base: position 6,762 of record CAJUMS010000007.1, on the reverse strand, counting down.
AACGGTGTTTCTCTCGCCATACGGAGAATCTTCGATTACATTACCGTCAGCATCCTTCTTCTGATCCTTTACATTGCCCATAGAGAAGTTGTAGTACCAAGCCGGACCAAAGAAGCACATTGCCTTGCCTTCTTTAAACATATGAGAATTCTTCTCATCATCCCAAATGCCTGCCTCAAGGGTGTAACCCTTATCCATATAGTCCTTGGTCTGCTTGATCCAAGCCTTGATCTGAGGGTCAACGGATACGTTGCCGTCAGCGTCTACCCAAGCGGAAGAAACATTGTTAGAGAAAGTTCTGTAAGTCTCAGCGAAGGAAGGAGTCATGTAGTAACCCATATCCTTAGCCTTGCTTGCTACCTCGTCAAACTTATCCCAAGAAGAGAGAGCTTCCTGAACTGCTGCGGGATCATCGGAACCGATTACTTCCTTAGCAATGGAACGTCTGTAAATCAGACCTGCGGGGCAGCACTGGAAAGACATACCCTTCTGAACGCCGTTGCTGTCTGTGCAAGCGTCAGCGGTGTAGTTGTAGATGGTGGAAGCATTGCTGAAGCCGATATCAGCAACATTCTTGGTGTAGTCGGAGTCAACATACTTCAGGATATAGTCAGCCTCTGCGAGGAAGATGTCGATCTTGTCATCAGCGGCAGCTTTGTCCTGATTAAGAAGAGCGTCGTCCAGCTTCTGCTGGTATGCGCCGTCAGCGGAAGGTGTGATTACCCAGTTTACGGTAATGCCGTCCGGCACCTTGTAGTACTTTTCGAACATCTTCTTCCACTCATCGTTCCAAGCGTAGATAGTCAGAACCTTACCCTCGGATTCGGAAAGCTTAACGCCGGTATCAATCAGCTGAGGCTTATTCTTGTCAACAACAAAGTTGTCGTCATCGGGTGTGCTTGCACCGCTGTTGTCGCCTGTGCTGTCACCGGAGCTGCTGCTGTTGGAGCTGCTACTGTTGTTGCTGTTGTTTGCACCGCTATTGGAATTGTTGTCGGTGTTACAGCCTGCCAAAGAGAGGACAGCTGCGGAAGCTACCAGAGCTGCCAAAATTCTTTTCTTCATAGGTTTATTCCTCCCAAAAAATGGTTTCTGTTCTTTACAGGACTCACAGCGAGTATCCTGTAATATTGAACAGCCTAAGATTTATTGATCGGGCATTCCGAGTAACTCGTTTCCCGATTTCATTGTTAGTTTATCACAAATTCGGAAATTTTTCAAGTGCTTTTTTGAAACTTTTTTTCACAATTGTCACCGAAAACGTTTTCATCTTTTTATGGTTGTTTAAATTGCCAGTCTCTTAACCTAATAACTTAAAAAATTCAGTAAAAAAACATTTTATTTTTTTTCGCATAACAAAGCCATTTATTTGACATGAAAAAATTTTTTTTATTTTTAATCAAAAACTCTAAATATTTTGTAACCTTTTTGTAACTTTTGTTTGTGCAAAGTGCCAAAAATTTATTCAACGGTTTTGTAAACGATAACAAAAACCAAAATATAACAAAAATCCCCGGCTTTTGCGGACGGGGACTTCTTCATTCGTAATTATACGGGATGAACCTTATTGGTCTTGTCCGCGTGAACCGCGTCGACGCCGACCTTTTTGTCGCGCTGCTTCTCGAAGAATCCGGGAGCCACCTTCGGGAACATCGCATATGTGAGTGTATCCTCAACTGTAGGATCGTCTACGTATGCCTTTGCTTCTTCCTTCATCTTGTCGAACTCGGGACTGAGCTGATCCGCGGGACGGCAAGTGATAGGCTGCTCGTCACCGAGTATTTTCTTGCGGAACTCCGGATCGATCTCAACGGGAGTTTTTCCGTACTCACCCTTTACCAAGCCCTTGAACTCCTTGGTGACGGTCTTGTAGCGCTCGCCCATTATAATGTTGAACACAGCCTGTGTGCCGACGATCTGCGAAGTAGGCGTAACGAGAGGCGGGAAACCGCTGTCCTTGCGCACTCTCGGAACCTCCGCGAGAACCTCATCAAGCTGATCCGCCTTACCCGCCTGCTTAAGCTGCGAGAGAAGATTGGACAGCATTCCGCCCGGAACCTGATAAATCAGCGCCTTTGTATTTGTAGCGAGCATCGACGGATCGAGCAAACCGCTGTCGATGTACTTCTTGCGCAAGCCCATAAAGTATTCGCGAACCTCGCCGAGCGACGCCAGATCAATGCCCGTATCGTAATCGGTACCCATAAACGTAGCAACAATTGACTCCGTAGGCGCATGAGAAGTACCCAGCGCCAGCGGCGACATAGCCGTATCGACCATGTCAACGCCCGCCTCGACAGCCTTGATGATACACATCGAAGCCAGACCCGAGGTGTAGTGCGTATGGAGCTGTATCGGCACCTTAACAGCCGACTTAAGATCCTTTACAAGGCTCTCTGCCTCGTAGGGAGTGAGCAGCGCCGCCATATCCTTGATACAGATGGAATCCGCGCCCGCGCTCTCGATCTGCTTGGCGTAATTCATATAATACTCGTGAGTGAACACGTCGCCCGTTGTGTACGAAATAGCAACCTGAGCGTGACCGTTCTCCTTCTTTGCCGCCTTGATAGCGGTCTCAAGGTTGCGGATATCGTTCAGCGCGTCGAAAATTCTGATGATGTCGATACCGTTTGCGATAGACTTCTGAACAAAGTACTCAACGAGATCATCCGCATAGTGACGATAACCGAGCATATTTTGTCCTCTGAACAGCATCTGGAGCTTGGTGTTGGGCATTTCCTTGCGGAGAATTCTCAAACGCTCCCACGGATCCTCGTCGAGGAAACGTATGCAGGAATCGAACGTCGCGCCGCCCCAGCACTCCGCGGAATAAAATCCGATCTTATCCATCGTCGACAAAATCGGACGCATATCGTCCATAGACATTCTCGTGGCGAGCAAGCTCTGGTGCGCGTCACGGAGAACGGTTTCGGTAATTTTCAATTTAGCCATATTTGTTCTCCTTTAGTTAAGAGTAACAACGGGAGCGCCCGTCTCAACGGACTCGCCCTTGTTTACGCAGATAGCCGCAACAACGCCGTCCTTGTCGGAAACAATGTCGTTCTCCATCTTCATAGCCTCAAGAACAGCGACAACAGTGCCGTTCGTTACCTTATCGCCGACCTTTACCTTAACGTCAACGATAGTGCCGCGCATCGGCGCGTTGATGGGAGTTCCGCCCGCGGCAGCCTTGGGCGCGGGAGCAGCCTTCTTGGGAGCGGCAGCCTTGGGAGCCGCAGCAGCAGGAGCGGAAACATCGCCGCCCGCCTCTTCAACAGTAACGTCATAAGCGTTTCCGTTTACGGTGATAACATAATTTTTCATATTTCAATACCTCACTTAATTTTAATCAGAAAGTATAATTCGCGCGTTTTCTCGCAAAGTTCTCATTCTTGGAGCCGCACATAGCGAGCGCGCCCGATACGGTGTCGCGGGTGCCGGCGGGGTCGATAACGCCGTCGATCATACCCAGAGACGCAGCCGCGAACGGATTTGTGGTCAGCTCCTCGCCCATGAATACCTTGCCCGCTTCGGGGTTCATCGGCGCGATCTGCGCGCCTTCCCAAGCGTAGCTCATATCGGCACTGTTGAACGCCGCAAATGCCGAACCGAAAGCCTTGCCGCTTATCAGATTGATCTTTACGGTAGTCGCGGTCGCGTAGATCTGCGCAAGTCTAGCGCAATCACGGACGCTGCCGGCAAGCTCCGCCGCGGAGCTGCCCTCAAAGCCCTCTGTATTGACGATTGTAACAACGGGAATCGAGAAAACGTCCGCAAACTGAACGAAACGCGCGATCTTTGCGCAGTCCGCGCTCGTCAGCTTTTCCGCCTTGTCGGTAGCCACGAACGCCACGGTATTTCCGTTCACAGCGCCGAGAGCGGTATAAGCCGCCTTGCCGAATTTCTCGCCGAACTCGATAATGCTGCCCTTCTGAGCAACAGTCGCCGCAATATCCGCGCCCTTCATTGCCGCGGAAATAACCGCGTCGTTCTCGGGAGCTGCGTCGTTATAGCCCACACCGAGATTGTTCTCGGGCAGTATGGAAACGAGCTTCTTTGCCTTAGCGACAGCCTCGTCCGCGTCCTTTGCCAGTATCTGACAAACACCGGACTTAGCCGCGTTAGCCGCCGAGCCCGCGCCCTCGAGCTTGCCGTCCGCGTTGTTGAACGGAGCGGTCAGGAACAGCTCGCTGCCCTCCGACGCGATAACAACGTCCGCCATAGCGGCGATCATCGCCGCGCAGCCCGCACAAACGCCCGTTACGACCGCGATCTGCGGAACAACGCCCGATACCTTAGCAGAAGCTTTCATGATGTCACCGTACTCGGCGAGCACCGCCATGCCCTCGTTGATATCCGCGCCCTTGCTGTCGAAAAATCCGACAACGGGAGCGCCGTTCTTCGCAGCCAGCTCGTAAACTCTCTTGATCTTCTGCGCAGCCGCCTTATTCACAGCGCCGCCCTTTACGGAAACGTCCTGCGCAAACGCGTAGACGGTCAAATCGTCAACGCTGCCGCAGCCCGCGACAACCGAGCTTACCTCGCCCTCCGCGGACAGGAACTTGTCCAGCTCCGTAAAGCTGTCCTCATCGTAAAATGCCGCGAGCCTTTTTCTCGCGTCGCTGTCGGAAACGCTCTGTTCCATTTCAGCCAAGGATTTCGTTAATGCCATGGTATATCCTCCATTTATCATAAGTATGGCAACCCAATGCCAAAAAAATATCCATAATAATTATACTACTTTGGGAAATAAATAACAAGAGAATTTTTCAACTAATTTAATTTTTTACGTTTTGCAACAAAACCCACCTGTTTATTTGGTAATAATCAACAAAACCTCCGAATACAATCAGAGGTTTTTCACATTATGAAGTTTTCTCGGAATAAACCATCATCTGTATATCATTTACAGAATAAGGCTTTCCACCGAAATCCGACCACAACTCGTTTACCCTCATTCCAAGGGAAATCATAATTTCATTCACTTCCGTCCGTGAATACAATCTTGTTTGGTTTCCGTACTCTATCAAGGGCCTTGGCAGTTCTTTTCCATATTGAAAATCAAGCTGCCCATACAGCATTGTTCGTGTTTGACTGTTCCACTCAAACTTGGATAACGTAAGTCCATGTTCACCCTCGTCCCATAGCTTGCACGGGAAATGACTGTCCGCATAATCGGCGCTCATTATATCCATAAAATGCTTGCCGCCGCGTTTGAGCGCCCTTGAAACGATATTGAATATTTTCATATTCTCGTCATCATTTTCAAGATATCCCACCGCTCCGTCAGCCATATTCAGAACAACATCAAATTCTTCGGCAAAATCAACGCCGCGTATATCCGATAAAATGAAGCGCGCGTCAAGCTTTTCCTTTGCGGCAAGCTCCGAAGCATAATTAACATAATCTTCAGTAATGTCCACACCCGTTACCGAAAAACCGCGCCTTGCCAGTTCGATTGAATGCCGTCCAAATCCGCACGCAAGATCAAGAATTTTTTCCCTGCCGTTCAAGTGAAGTTTTTCGACTATAAAATCCACCTGCCGCTTCGTATCCTCGACCCATGATTGGTTCACAATATCAAGTGTCCAGATTTTCTTATACCAATCCTCTCCGGTTGACTTCATCAACCTAATTGCACCCCCTATCAAAAAACGCCGAGATGCTGTTCATTACGGGCTCGTCATGGACAAAGCCGAGATTTTTCAGCAGTCCGAGCTGCTCAGGCAGATCAAACCGCGCCTTGTCAATGTTGTGCAGGGTCATCAGGTTCAGAATAGCGCGGACCAGTCCGTCCATGAAGAAGTCCTCGCAGTCCAGCTCGTCGACGATGAACGTATCCTTGTCGAGATAGCCCGCTATCCTGCCGAGATTTTCCGCCCCGTCGCGTGCGCAGAACTCGATCTTATCCAAATTTTCCTTATTCTGTAATATCTCTATCATACGCTCACCGCCTGCCCTTTTGTGGTTTTTTCGCCGACTTTCCGACTGCCGCGCGGAGTATTCGCAGCTCGTCCTTTGTCAGGTCGCGCCACTCGCCGGGTCTGAGCATACCGAGCTTTACGCCGCCGATAGCCACGCGGCGCAGTCTGCCGACGTTCAGACCGACCGCCGTACACATTCTGCGTATCTGCCTGTTCAGCCCCTGTCGGATAACTATCCGCAATACCGTGCGCTCGGGCTCCTCGGTCAGCACGTCCACCGTACACGGCAGCGTGACCGCGCCGTCGTCCAGCTCCACGCCCGTCGACAGCCTCATAAGCTGATCCTCGTTCACCCTGCCGTCTATCGTGACCCGATACGTCTTGCTCACATGCCTTGACGGGTGTGTAATTTCATTTGCGAAAGCGCCGTCGTTCGTGAACAGCAGCAGTCCCTCGGAGTTCCTGTCCAGTCTCCCCACGGGCACCACGCGCTCCTCCACGCCCTCCAGCAGCTCGGCGGCTATCCTCCGCCCCTGCTCGTCCGACATAGTCGTGATATATCCGCGCGGCTTATTCAGCATTATGTAGCGCTTTTCGACGGGCACTGCGCCGACAGTCTCTCCGTGAACCTTTATCACGTCGCGCCCCGCGTCCGCCTTGTCGCCGAGCGAGCAGGGTCTGCCGTTCACCGTGACAGCTCCCTGCGATATCAGCTCTTCCGCCTTTCGACGCGAGCAATAGCCGCTTTCGGCAATTATCTTCTGAATTCTAACGTCCATTTTATCTCCTACTATAATATATTTATCGGGTAAATCCACGGCAAGCCAGCCATGGTTTA
>CAJUMS010000006.1 GCA_910587465.1 uncultured Oscillospiraceae bacterium | reverse complement strand
ATTATACCTTATTTTTCACCAATTTGCAACAGGTTTGTGCGGTGTTGCCTTAAATCACAGCAAAAAACAAAACGGAAACGAAAGGATTGAACGTAATGTTTGTACATAAGCTCGACGACGGCGCACCGATAAAGATATGGCAATCTGATATGGTAGCAATAGATGAAGGCTGCCTTAAGCAGGCGGAAAACCTCTCGCGCTTGCCCTTTGTATATAAATGGGTGTCGCTTATGCCCGACACGCACAAGGGCAAGGGTATGCCGATAGGCGGCGTTATCGCCTGCGACGGCGTTGTTATCCCAAATGCGGTGGGCGTGGATATCGGCTGCGGAATGGCGTTTGTACAGACAAACGTTCCCGCGTCGCCGCTCCGCGAGACCGTCACGGGCAGCGGAAATCTCGTACAGGCGATATGCGGCGATATCCTCCGCAATATCCCGACCGGGTTCAATCACTACAAAAAGCCCCAATCCTCCGCAGTCCTCGACAGGGCTAAGGAACAGGGCGAGAAGTACAAGTTCGACAAGGAGTTATTACCGCAGATCGACGAGGGTTACTTTCAGGTGGGAACTTTGGGCGGCGGAAATCACTTTATCGAATTGCAGGAGGACGAAAACGGAATGTGCTGCATAATGCTGCATTCGGGAAGCCGGCACTTCGGCAATATCGTCGGGCAGTACTTCAATAATATCGCCCGTGAGCTCAACGACAAGTGGCACTCCAAGGTGCCGCCCGAGTGGAACCTCCCGTTCCTGCCCGCCGACACCGACGAAGGGAAACGCTATCTCGAGTGGATGCAGCTCTCTATGGATTTTGCCTACGAGAACCGTGCGGTAATGCTCGCGAAGATAAAGGAGACGTTCACGAAATACGCGGTCAAGTACCTTAACATTGAACCCGAGTATTCCTGCGAGATAAACTGTCACCACAATTATGCGGCAATCGAGAACCACTACGGAAAGAACGTTTATGTTCACCGAAAGGGGGCTATACGAGCGCGAGAGGGCGAGCTTGCGATAATCCCGGGCGCTATGGGCTCGTTCAGCTACATAGTCCGCGGAAAGGGCGAGCATATGAGCTTTATGTCCAGCTCGCACGGCGCGGGGAGAGCGTATTCGAGAACGGCGGCAGTCGCGAATTTCTCCGTGGAGAGCGTTATGTGCGACCTTAAAGAGCAGAAAGTGGTCCTCGCCAAACACAACAAATCCGACGTTGCCGAGGAGTCTCGGTTCGCCTACAAGGATATAGATCAGGTAATGGCTAATCAGACCGACCTTACCGAGGCAGTCAAGAAGCTGTTCACGATAGGAGTGGTCAAGGGATAAGCGGAACGGCTCTCAGCTCATACGGCATTTATAGCAGGGAACTGAAAACCCCCGTAAAAAGGAGTCGTGATAAGGAGAAATATGGGGAGCATACGGCTTACCTCTCACAAGCAGCATTTGAGGCTGCTTGGCATTCTCGAAAAGAGAACGCGGACGATCGAGATAGTGCAGATATGCGGCGCGGACTTAGACAAACCGCTCATCAAGGCGGCTATGCCGTTCCTGATAAAAAAAGAACGCGTCAACAAATGGCACGGAACAAAACAGGGCGGGCGCGGCTCTCTGAAATTCACAATAAGCGCGGATGATGCGTTCTTCCACCATCTTCGGAGATATGAAGGCTTTTTCCGCAGCATGACGGACGAAAATGGTTTTGGCAGTGTCCGTGAGACGGACTTCGGGCTTGACGATATAACTTTCCTCGACAGCGGCGGCGCGGTGCTTTTCTTCACCACCACTCACGAGGGATATGCGTACATAGCCCCCGAGCTTGCAAGGGAATTGAACGGATAACCAAATTACGGCTCGTACAACAGAAAATATTTCCAGTAACGAAATTCGGGGTCTCCCGACGAGCCGTGCACACAAGAAGATACGGTGCGCACAGCGTCTGAAGAACCTCAAATGATCCCTAAACGGGTTATTTTCGGAGTTATCCGAGAAATCATTTGTGGCACCGTGTATCCGTACGAAATATTAAGGCACAGGCAGCAGTGAGTAAAAAGATCATAACCATAATGATGAATAGTGTGCCTTGCAAATAAATAATCAAACAACAATTCGGCTCGTACGGCATTTTTGTGACGCGGGGTGCTCATCGGGTTTTCGCCCTTGGGTCCCGTATGAAAACCGAGCCGAGAGAACGGCGCAGACAGCAGTGATTTATGAGTGTCGCGGGTTCGACTCCCGCCGGGAATTTTCCCGTAGCTCAGTGGGTAGAGCATCACCAAACGCGCCGTGTTACGATGTACGAATACTTTTTCGGCGTTAACCGCATTATTTCAGGGGAACGGAGATGGGGCTTCGGCTTACCGCTGTTAAAAATGCGCCGAGTTTTAGACAGCAACAGCAGCTATGACGGCTAATGCGGGTTCGAATCCACGCCTTGCACTAAGGCAGCTGCCTTGAACGTGCTTGCAAAAAATGCTGTCTTGAAAGGAGAATTGAAATGTTGAATTTTATTAACAATAAAATGAACAATGCTCTCACGTTGAACGGCGCAGTAACGAACCGCACCAGCGGCTCGTTCTGTCTTGATCTGTTCTTCCGCGCGGGCGCTATGCGTTCCGCATCCGAGGATGAGATTGCGGCGGCGGTAATCCGCGCTTACGCGGAGGACCCCGTCAAGACCCTGAAGATCGTTTTCTTCGCGCGTGACGTGAGGGGCGGTCTGGGCGAGCGCCGTTTCTTCCGCACGGCGGTAAAGGCGCTGGCGGCTTACGCTCCCGCTGCCGTTGAGAGAAATATTCCTCTGTTCGCGGAGTACGGCAGATACGACGACCTCATCTCCCTGCTCGGCACCCAGTGCGAGAACAAAGCCGTCGAGATTATTCGTGAGCGCCTGAATGCGGATATCAAGTCAATGGAGAATAGCGGTCAAATTTCGCTGCTGGCAAAGTGGCTGCCCTCGGTGAACACCTCATCCGCTGCCGCGAGAGCAAACGCGAGAACTCTCGCAAAGCGTCTCGGACACACGGAGAAGCATTACCGCCAGACCCTGTCCAAGCTGAGAAAGTACTCGGACATTCTTGAGAACCGTCTGCGCGAGCGCGACTATACGTTCGACTACGGCAAGCAGCCCTCCTGCGCCATTTTCAAGTACAGACAAGCGTTCCTGCGCAACGACAGCGAGCGCTACACGAGCTACCTCAACGCCGTAAACAGCGGCGAGGCTAAGCTCAACGCCGGTGCGCTGTTCCCATACGACATTATCCGCGCGTGTCTGGGCGGCGAGATCTCCGAGCAGGAAAAGCTCTCGCTCGATACCACATGGAGAAATCTTCCCGCTTACGGCGAAAGCGGCAACGCCATCGCTGTGGTGGACGGCTCCGGCTCGATGACCTACGCGCCCCGAAACAATGTTCGCCCCATTGACGCGGCACTTTCGCTGGGCATCTACTTCGCGGAGCACAACAAAGGCGCGTTCGCGAATCACTTCATCACGTTCTCGGCAACTCCCCGACTGGTGGATATAAAAGGCGCGGATATTGTTGAAAAAACCCGCTTCTGCGCGACGTTCAACGAGGTTGCAAACACCAACCTCGAGGCAACGTTTCGCCTGATACTCTCGGCGGCAATTAACAATAACGTAAAGCAGAGCGAAATGCCCGAACGAATGTACATAATCTCCGATATGGAGTTTGATTACTGCGTTTTGGGCGGCAATGACAGCACGCTTTTCGACACGATGAAGGCGCTTTACGCCGAGCACGGCTACAATCTGCCAGAGGTGGTTTTCTGGAATGTCAACAGCTTTCAGGAGAACTTCCCCGTGAAGATATCGGACACGGGCGCGGCTCTTGTTTCGGGCTTTTCTCCCGCAATCTTCGACATGGTGATCGGCGGAGAGATATCCCCCGAAACCGTAATGAACAGCGTTCTCGAAAGCGAGCGCTACGCGGCGGTTGGTTAACCGCAAAAAATAAACGGCTGTGCGATTTTCCGCAAACTGCACAGCCGTTTTTTTCATATTCGATTGTTATTTGCAAAAGGTGTAGATTTATATAAAAAAATATGTTATAATAGATATAGTGTTAAATGTTTTTAGAAGAACGGATAAAGGATGAAATTATATACAAAATTATTAAGGTCGGAGCTTTCCGCCATAAGTAAATTATCGGATATCTGTCCGCTTGACAAGAGCCGTATCGCAATGGATAAAATGGGCAAGGCGCTGACGTTCCGTCACAGGAAATGCGTAAGCTATAAGGACATCGGCTTGGCGAAGCTTCGTGCGGAGTACATTATCCCGCGCAGTCCGCGGCATGAAGCGCTGATATTGTATCTGCACGGCGGAGGGTACGTTCTGGGGAGCATGGATTACGCAAGGGGCTTCGGCACGCTGATAGCCGCAGAAACGAGTATTAAGGTATGCTGTCTTGAATACCGCCTCGCACCCGAACACAGGTTTCCTGCCGCACTTGACGACGCGTATTATACATACCGTTTCCTTATCGAAAGCGGCTTTCCGTCCGAAAGGATAGTCCTTTGCGGAGAGTCGGCGGGAGGCGGTCTGATATACGCGCTGTCCTTAAAGCTGAAAGCGGAAGGCTGTCCTATGCCGCGCGGAATTATCGCGCTGTCGCCGTGGAGCGATCTTACGCTGTCGGGGAGCTCGTATGAATTCAACCGTGCAAACGACCCGTCGATGACCGAAAAACGCCTGCGCTTTTACGCGGAGAGCTATTCGGAACAGTTCAAAGACCCGTATGTCTCGCCGCTGTTCGGCGACCTGACGGGACTGCCGCCGTCGATGATACTGGCGGGAGGGCATGAGATAATGCTCAGCGATTCCATGTCGCTGCATGAAAAACTGCTCTCATGCGGATGCGGCTCGACTCTGCATATTGCGCCCGAAATGTGGCATGTTTATCTTATGTACAATATCGCCGAGGCAAAGAACGGCTTCAAAAAAATAAACGACTTTATAGGTGAGCTATTCAATGATCAATATGGGGGAACTTTTCAATGAGCGATAAACGTTTTCGGCTGCCGCTTGACAACGCGGCAAAAATTTATCCCGCGGTGCGCAACAGAAAGTGGAGCAACGTTTTCAGATTATCGGTAACACTTAAGGACGCGGTCGACCCGATAATTTTGCAGTCGGCGCTCGCGGTAACGATAAAGCGGTTTCCGTCAATGGCGATGAAGCTCGACAAAAATTTCTTCTGGTATTATCTGGAGGAAATAAGCGTTGTGCCGAAGGTTCGCCCCGATACTCCGTCGCCGTGCAGCATAATGCCGCTGTCCGAGATAAAGACCTGCGCTTTTCGAGTTCTTTACGGCAAAAACCGCATCGCCGCGGAATTTTTCCATTCCATTACCGATGGCAACGGCGGACTTATCTTCCTTAAGACCCTGACCGCAGAGTATCTTCTTCAAAAGGAAAATGTCGAGATACCGTTTATCGACGGCGTTCTCGACAGAGCGGGCAAGCCCGACAAAAACGAGTCAGAGGACAGCTTTCTTAAATACCACGGCAAGGTCGCGGGCTCTAGACAGGAGGAGACCGCGTACCGTATACAAGGCACAAAGGAGCCCGACGGTCTGCGAAACATTATTACGGGTGCAGCCGACCTGAACAGCGCGCTTGCCGCGTCAAAGACGCGCAGCGTAAGTTTAACTACTCTTTTGGTTTCGGTGATGATATATTCTATTATGGAAATACAAAACAAAAACGTTCCCGATAAATCGAAACAAAAGCCGATAAAGGTGCTGGTTCCGGTAAATCTGCGCAAGTACTTCAAAAGCTCCTCGTTCAGAAATTTCGTGCTTTATGTGACCCCCGGGATAAACGCAAGCATGGGAGACTACGCTCTTGAGGAAATAATACAGATAATTCACCACCAGATGAAGATACAGGTGACGGAAAAGCAGATGAAAGCGCGCGTAACCGCCAACGTCAAGACGGAGCAGAACAGGTTTCTGAGAATTCTGCCGCTGTTTATGAAAAATCTCGGCATGAAGGCGGCGTACTCGATGATAGGCGAAAAGAAGTCTTGTATCACGATGTCAAATCTAGGCAGGGTAACGCTCCCCGAGGAAATGGACAGATTTATTGAGCGCTTTGACTTCACGCTGGGAGTGCAGTCGCGCTCGCACAACAACTGCGGTATAATCTCCTACGGCGGACGACTGTATATCAATATGATAAGAAATATCAAGGAAAGCGAGCTTGAAAGCCTGTTCTTTGAGAATTTGAAGTCGCTCGGCGTTGACGTGGATATCGAAGACAACCGCGAGGAGCTTGGCGTATAAAAATTATTCCCCCGAGTGCTCTCGGGGGAATTTGTTACGGGAATGATCCCTTTTATAATTTATATTAAATCATATGCCTTGTCAAAGGACATAATATCAACGTCCTCGCCAAGCACCTGCGCATAGTTGATATCGTCGTTGGCAATTATCCCCGCATCGCCGTCCTCTCCAATGTAGATCGCCATGTTGTCGTCAACCGCGCCCTTGGGCAGGTCGACCTCAACTCTTTTAGCTGCCCCGTCGTCGCCGACGGAATATTCGGTTATCGTTCCCTCGACCTCCTCGCCGTTCAAAATGAGTGTGAACGTTCTTACCATCTTGTCAACTACCGCGCCGTCGGTAGCCGCGTTTGCGGTCGCGAGAGTAACAGCGCCGGTTGCGGTGATAGCCGCGGCGATAAGCAAAGGCTTTATAGTAAAGTGTTTCATAGGTTTTTCCTCCTCTATTCGCGACAAAACGGCGGTCTTGATATTTTCGGCGCTTTTATCCGCGGACATTTCCTCGTCAAAGCATTTTTTCAGCAATTCTTCAAGCATGATCAAAACCCCTTTTCGTCAAATACTCTTTAAGTTTCGTTCTTGTTCGGGAGAGCCCGGAGCGGACGGTGCTTTCGGAGATGTTCATCTTCCGCGCTATTTCGGGAGTGCTTTCGCCGTAGAAGTAGTACCTCGCGAAAATCTCGCTTTCCTTTTCCGGTAGCGTTGAAAGTCCCTTGTCAAGGCATCGCAGCATTTCGCGCATATCGGCGGCGTTCTCGACGGAAAAATCGCTCGGTATCTCAAGCTCCGAGATGTCGTCGCACGGCGGCTTTGCGGACTTGAACCGATCCTTGACCGCGTTCCTTGCCGCCGCCGAAAGGTAGGAGCGAAAGCCGATATTCGCGTCAAGAGTTTTCCGGTGCTGCCACAACGAAAAGAACACATCGGAACACAGCTCGTCAATGTCCTGCTCGGATAACGTACCGCGGGAGAAGTTGCGGATAACGGTGCGGACGTATCCCGTATAGCAGTCGATAATCTCTTTCAGAGCCGCAGTATCGCCCTTTTTGAGCTTTGCGGCGAGCTGTTTTTCCTTTGTATGCATATCTGTCCTCCAAGCGAAATGCTGCGCAGCAATCGTTTTTTGCCCTCTCACCTGTATATACGACGGAAAATTAAAAACGCTGCAAAAAATTTTAACTATCGGAAAATTTTTCTAAAAAATCCCCGCCGCGTTATCCACGGCAGGGAAATTTCTATTTATCAGTTGAAATACTCTACGCCGCTCTTGAACAGCAGCTGCTCCTTGTTACCGTCGACGTTCTTTGCAACGCTGTCGGTAAGTCTCTCGGTGTGACCCATTTTTCCGAGAACTCGTCCGTCGGGGGAGATTATACCCTCAACCGCGCACATGGAACCGTTCGGGTTGAACATCGCGTCCATGGTGGGGTTGCCCTTGAGGTCAACATACTGCGTGATCACCTGCCCGTTGTCTATGAGCTTGCGGAGAACATCGCCGTGAGCGGCAAATCTTCCCTCGCCGTGCGAAATGGGTATCGCGTGAATATCGCCTACCTTGCAGTTCGCGAGCCACGGGGATTTGTCCGTGCATATCTTCGTGTAAACGAGCTGCGACTGGTGACGTCCTATCTCGTTGTAGGTCAGCGTGGGGCTTTCCTCGGTGAGCGGAACGATATGTCCGAACGGCACAAGTCCGAGCTTTATCAGCGCCTGGAAGCCATTGCAGATACCGATCATCAAGCCGTCGCGCTTGTGGAGCATATTCTCCACTTCCTCCATGATCTTGGGGTTGCGGAAGAACGCGTTAATGAACTTCGCCGAGCCCTCGGGCTCATCGCCGCCGCTGAAGCCGCCGGGAAGTGAGATCATCTGCGTCTGCTCGATAAGCTTTGCAAACGCGTTCACACTCTCCTCGATATCGGCGGCGGAGAGGTTCTTGATAACGAATATCTCGGCCTTTGCGCCGTATTTCTCGAACGCCTTTGCCGTATCGTACTCACAGTTAGTGCCCGGGAATACGGGGATAAGCACGCGCGGCTTAGCGATTTTCGGAGATTTATGATTGAGCAGCAGCTCGCAGCCGCCCGTATATTCAACCTTTTCGGGAGCGGGCTTGAAGCTTGTTTTCTGCTTGAATACAGGCTCGAGAACGTTGTCCCACTTCTCCTCCAGCTTGGCGATATCGAGCTTAACATCGCCGGAGACGATCTCGTATTCGGGAATAGTCTCGCCAATAATGCGGACGTCATCACACTCGCCCTCAATCTCCAAAATAAACGCGCCGTAAACGGGAGTAAACAACTCGTCATCGGAGAGGTTGTCCAGCTTAGCTCCGACGTGATTTCCGAGACCCATTTTGAACACGCCCTCGGCAACGCCGCCGTTAGCGACACTCCATACCGAGATAGCCTTCTTGTTCGCGATAAGCTTTTCAACGGTCTTGAATACCGATTTTACACTCTCGAAATCTGGCAATCCGTTTTCATCATACTTCGGCACAATATAGCCGATCTTGCTGTACGGGCACTTGAACTCCGCGGAAATAATATTATCGGTCTTAGCCGTCGATACCGCGAACGAAACAAGTGTCGGGGGAACGTCGATATGCTCGAACGTTCCGCTCATGCTGTCCTTGCCGCCGATTGCTCCGCAGCCCATTTCAAGCTGTGCGCGGTATGCTCCGAGCAGCGCCGAGAACGGCTTGCCCCAGCGCTCAGCCTTGCCCTGAGTACGCTCAAAATATTCCTGGAACGTAAGCCAGCACTTCTCGTAGGTGCCGCCCGCCGCAACCACCTTTGCTATGCTCTCGACTACCGCGCAGACCGCTCCATGATACGGAGACTGCTCGGATACCTTTGGATTGAAGCCCCAGCCCATTATCGAGGCTGTTTTCGTATTTCCGCCGAGTACGGGCAATTTAGCCGCCATTGCCTGAACGGGGGTCTGCTGCGTTCTGCCGCTGAACGGCATAAGCACGGTAGCGCCGCCGATAGTGCTGTCAAAGCGCTGAACAAGTCCTCTTTGCGAGCATACGTTGAGGTCGGTAACTAGGTTTTCCCAATCCTCGGGGGTGTTACGTCTGCCGGTGGAATAGGTTACATTGACCTCGGGTACGGCAACGTCTGTGTGCTTTTCCGCGCCGTTGGAGTTGAGGAACTCGCGCGAAATATCGACAATAGTCTTTCCGTTCCAGTTCATCCTCAATCTCGGTTCAGCCTTGACAACCGCAACGGGGGTACTCTCCAGATTTTCCTTTGAAGCCAGTGCGCGGAATTTGTCAACATCCTCTTTAGCGACTACGACCGCCATTCTCTCCTGGCTCTCGGAAATTGCAAGCTCCGTGCCGTCAAGACCGTCGTATTTCTTGGGAACGGCGTTAAGGTCGATCTCCAGACCGTCCGCAAGCTCGCCGATAGCGACGGAAACGCCGCCCGCGCCGAAGTCGTTGCAGCGCTTGATAAGGCGCGTTGCCTCGGGATCGCGGAACAGTCTTTGCAGCTTGCGCTCCTCGGGAGCGTTGCCCTTCTGAACCTCCGCGCCGCAGCTATCCAGCGACTGAACACTGTGCGCCTTTGACGAACCGGTAGCGCCGCCGCAGCCGTCACGTCCCGTTCTGCCGCCGAGGAGGATTATAACGTCGCCGGGCGCGGGGCGCTCGCGGCGGACGTTTTCAACGGGTGCCGCGCCGACAACCGCGCCGATCTCCATTCTCTTCGCCATATAGCCGTGGTGGTATATCTCTGCAACGTGACCCGTAGCCAGACCAATCTGATTGCCGTAGGACGAATACCCCGCAGCTGCCGTTGTCGTGATCTTGCGGGGCGGGAGCTTGCCCGCGAGAGTTTTCTCGACGGGGAGAAGCGGATCGGACGCGCCCGTCACGCGCATCGCCTGATAAACGTAGGAACGCCCCGAAAGCGGATCGCGGATAGCGCCGCCGAGGCAGGTCGCCGCACCGCCGAACGGCTCTATCTCGGTAGGGTGGTTATGAGTTTCGTTCTTGAACATCAGCAACCAATCCTCGTCCTTGCCGTCAACGTCGACGGTTATCCTAACCGAGCAGGCGTTTATCTCCTCGCTCTCATCGAGGTCGGTAAGCAGTCCGTCCCTTTTGAGCTTTTTCGCCGCCAATGTCGCGATATCCATAAGGCAGATCGGCTTATTTCCGCGCCCTAATTCCTCGCGGTCAGCCTTGTACTCGGCGTAAGTTTTCGCAATGTATTCGGGCTTGATGTCCGCGTTGTCGATTATCGTGCCGAAAGTGGTGTGACGGCAATGATCGCTCCAGTAAGTATCTATCATACGGATTTCGGTAATGGTAGGGTCGCGGTGCTCGCTCTTAAAATAGTCCTGACAGAACTTGATATCGTCGTTGTCCATTGCAAGACCGTACTTTGTCACAAAATCCGCAAGCTCCGTGTCGGATTTTTCAATAAATCCGTTCAGCGTCTCGACCTCGGTCGGTATCGTGTAGCTGACTTTCAGCGTGTCTTTTTTCTCAAAGCCGCACTCGCGCGACTCTACCGCATTTATCAGATAATGCTTGATACGTATGAACTCGTCATCGGTGAGCTTTCCTTTTATAATGTATATCTTCGCGTACTTCACGTCCGGGCGGTCGCCCTTACAGAGCATCTGTATACACTGCGCCGCCGAATCCGCACGCTGGTCGAACTGCCCGGGCAGGAACTCCACCGCAAACATACGCTCGTCATCCGAAAGCGCGGGCAGTTCCTCGAATACCTCATCAACGGGCGGCTCGGAGAATACCGTCGGCACCGCCTTCTTGAAATTCTCCTCCGGCAAACCCTCAACGTCGTAACGGTTGATTACGCGCACGCCCTCGACCGACTTCATTCCCAGAACGACGGTCAAGTCCTCCAACACAGCCGCGCCGTCTACGGCAAACAACTTTTTCTTTTCCACATAAATTCGATAAACCATTTTTTGTCTCCTTAATTTTAAAAGCAAAAGCTCGCACCAGCCAATCGTCACATCCTTTGCTGCGCTTAGCCGCGTTGCGGCTGTGCCAATACTTACGCCTTATGCCCCTGCGCCCCCGCAGGTTTGCTTTTTATTTAACGCGCCTTAATACACCGCCGTATTGCATTTCGGCAGGCGAACCAAACGCCGTTAAACTCCGACTTTAATTATACCACAATCGCGTATAAATTACAACCCCATTATAATCAAACAGCCTGACGTTACGGATAAACAAACGAATTGCAGATATTTTTCATTCAAATAAAATTTTACCGTTTTCCATATATATTCGACGAATTATCTCTCTCCGAACACCCGCCCGAGGCAATACCCGTCGCGGCTCGCGAATATCTCCGTCCTCACCAGCGTATGCCGCTCTATCTCTGCGCCGTATAGCCTTACGGGAGTATAATTCTCGGTGAACCCGTGCGAATACTGAGCGGACTGCGGCTTTTCTATCAGAACGGTCTGCACAGTGCCGCGCTGCTTATCACAGAATCTCAGCTCCGTTTCCTTTGCGGCGGCGGTGAGCATTTTCACTCGGTCGGTTCTGACGGAGGGCGGCACCTGCTTCATCACCGCGGCTATCGTTCCCTTTCTCAGCGAATACGGGAACACGTGGACCTTCGCGAACCCCATCTCCCTAACGAAGTCGACGGTCTGCAAAAATTCCTCGTCCGTTTCCTCGGGAAATCCCACGATAATATCCGTAGTGACCGAGCAATTCGGGAACGCCCCGCGGAGCCTGTCCGCGACGTGCCTGTACCGCTCCGTATCATATTTGCGGTTCATGCGCTTAAGCACCGTATCGCTGCCCGATTGCAGCGATAAGTGGAAATGCGGACAGAGCGTCCCGATCGCCCTCAGCTTTTCGATCTCCTCATCGGTGATCATTTCGGGCTCGAGCGAGCTTAGCCGAATGCGTTCAACGCCCGATCTCTCAACGGCTTTTACCGCGTCCGACAGCGTAAGTCCAAGCTCCTGACCGTAGCAGCCGAGATTTATTCCCGTCAGCACTATCTCCCTGTGACCGTGCCCAACACACTGTACAGCCTGCGCGGTTATCTTCTCGGTAGCGAGCGAGCGTACCCTGCCCCTCGCCGTCGGGATTATGCAGTACGAGCAAAACCTGTCGCAG
Source organism: uncultured Oscillospiraceae bacterium (assembly GCA_910587465.1). Classification (GTDB taxonomy): domain Bacteria; phylum Bacillota; class Clostridia; order Oscillospirales; family Ruminococcaceae; genus CAG-115. Next base: position 54,331 of record CAJUMS010000006.1, on the reverse strand, counting down.
CCGTCCTCCACTTTAATAAAGGCGCGCGTCCTATCCTCGTCGGGGGCTGAGGAGCTTTCGTCAAATTCACGTCCCAAAGGCGTTATTTTGACCGTCTTTACTCTGTCGCGCATAAATGCTCTGACAGTTTCGGCAAGCCTGCCCTTGCCCGCATTGCCTATAACGATATCCGCGCCCGAATTCAGCGCCGCCTCCTCGGGATAGCTCTGCGGATAGCACCCGCAGAGCACCGTTACGCCGTCGGGATTATCCCGTCTGCACTTTGACAGCTCGTGACGAACCTTCGCAACGGCAGTTCCCGTGACCGCGCAGGAGTTGATTATGCACACATCCGCGAACTCGCCATCGGAAACGCTCTCAAAACCGTCCGCGAGAAATCCCTCGGCGATAGCTGCGCTCTCGCAGTAATTCAACTTACATCCGAGCGTAATTATTTTAAAAGTCATATTTCCCCCTTAAGACAGCAATATAGCAAAAAGTTTCACACAAAATTTATACAAAACCACCAAACAATTTTTTCCCTACTATTATATTATACTTTAAACTTACGAATTTTGCAATAAGCTATTGACTATTTTTACGTTTATTGTTATATTATTTTACAGAGGGAGCAAATACCTCCCCTCTTATACACATATACAGAACATATAAACAAAGAAAGGCGGCGATTTTATGAAAGAAAGCAAGGTAATTTTAAATTCAATCGATGATGTAAAGGAGTTTGTGGCGCTGGCGAACAGATGCGTTTTCGACGTCGATCTTCTCTCGGGAAGATACGCCGTAGACGCGAAGTCAATCATGGGCATATTCAGCCTTGACCTTACAAAAACGCTGACGCTGGTAGTTCACGATGACGGCGAAAAGGCGGACGACTTCCTTGACGGCATCAAACAGTTTATCGCGGAATAAGAATATAATCGGCATTTTATACCGATAATCGTTCCGCACCGCTACCAAATTCGTCAAAAATCCTCTTGACAAAGCGGGCGCGTTTGTGTTATAGTAGTATTAGACCACAGGTAATTTCTGGGATATCCCCACACGACGAAAGGAAGTAATTGTTATGACAACTGCAAAGATCCGCATAAATACGATCGACGACGTAAAGAATTTCGTTTCCATCGTTACAAGATGCGATTACGATGTTGACATTATCAGCGGCAGATATGCTATTGACGCAAAGTCCATCATGGGTATTTTCAGCCTTGACCTCTCTAAGGATCTCGAGCTGAAGATCCATAGTGACGACTGCGGCGATTTCCTCGACGAAATCAAGGACTACGTTGTAGGCTGATATAATTCGCATTTAACAGACAAAGAGAGCGCTGTCCGTTTGGATAGCGCTTTTTGTTATACAATATATTGAGATCAGAGGAGCAGCCATACAACCGACTGTAATAACTGCACAATTTATTTGCTCAAATGAGGGGAATTTTTTGTTGCATATACCCAAAAACTCACCAATGCGGCTTTTTAGTTAATTTAACGATAAGTTTTTTTGTTTTTTTAAAAAAACGAGTTTTTCCGCTTGTTTTTTCAAAAGGTTACAAATTGGTTACAAATCATTTTTGTGAAATATTCACAAAATTAACCGATTGTTTATGTTTGACATTTACGAAAAAAAACGCTATAATGGCATTAACCTTGGCAAAGGGCATGGATAGGTACGGCAATTTGTAAAGAAATTGTTACAAATTTGTAACCATTAGGACCTGTCCACGGCTGTTACAGGAGGCAATATGAAACCACAGATAGTTAATGCAAAAATGAATAAGCTGCTTTTCAGGAGCAAGCTAGTTAAGCTCGGAATATTATCCGCGATACTCGTGTCGCTCGCGCTTATGACAGGCTCTGTCGACCCGGGCAACAGCGTTCATATCACCGACGAAGGTCAGACAAGAACGATACAGACTAACGAATTGGACGCATATTCCATTCTCCGCACAGAGAATTATGAACTCGGCGTCAATGACCGCGTAAGCTATACAAGAGGTACAAACAACGAAGGACACATCACGATCTACCGCGCGTTTGAGGTCAGCGTGACCGCCGACGGCGAAACGCAGTCCTACGCGACGGTCGGCGGCGACGTATCCGACGCGCTCAGCGCTCTTGATGTGAACCTTGACGAGGACGATATCATAGACCGCGAGTTCTCCGAAGAGCTGTTCCCCGACATGGAGATCAACATCACCCGCTACGATTACGAGGACAGACAAGAAGAAACCGAAATCGAATATGATGTTGAATATGTCGACACCACCGAGCACACCCTCGGATACGAGAATGTGCTGGTATACGGCGAGAACGGCGTAAGAACAACGTATTACCGCGATACATACATTGACGGCGAATACGCAGATACCGAGGAGCTTGGCGAGGAGATCACCAAAGAGCCCGTGACGATGGTCATTGAGCGCGGCGCGGTGACGGCTCACCCCACCTCCGAAATATACAGTCCGAGCAATACCGCGCTGGTAAACGGCATTCCCGCGAACTACACAAGAGTGCTTTCGGGCAGGTCAACTGCCTACACCGCCTATGAGGGCGCAGGTACGGCAAGCGGACGCCGCGCACAGGTAGGCGTCGTCGCAGTAAATCCGAACGTTATCCCCTACGGAAGCGAGCTTTACATAGTATCGCAGGACGGCAGTCTTGTTTACGGCTACGCGGTAGCAGGCGACACGGGCTCCGCGCTTTTGAACGGTCACGCGCTTGTAGATCTTTATATGAATACATATGAGGATTGCTGCAACTGGGGCGCGGTCTATGTTGACGTTTATGTGCTCTCCGAGGGCAACGGATAAAAAAACAGTTGTCAAGCCTCCCACCGCGGGGGGCTTGATTTTGTCTTAGAGAATTTATCTTGCAAATGCAACCTTTTCCCATGGTAAATCGTGTTAATAATATAAGGATAATACCCGTTTGTTGCAAATTGTACAAAAGGACTAATTTTTAAGGTATAAATTTGTTACGCGCGATATTGACGAAACGGTCAAAAAAATATATAATAAAAATAGCTAACCGTATTTACCGGTTTGCTTGGTCGGGCTGTGTGCCCAATTACGAAAGGATCAAAATATGAATTGTACAAAATGTAACAGCGAAGTACCGAACGGCGCAAAGTTCTGCCCCGTGTGCGGAAACGCTTGCGGCACCGCTTCGGACGTGAAGCCCGCTGCCGCTCCGCCCGAGCCCGAAAAGAAGAACTTCTGCGGAAAATGCGGTCTTGAGCTTAGACAGGGCGCGAAATTCTGCGCGGTCTGCGGAGCTCCCACAGCGGGCGTCGGTGACATCAAGCCCAATCAGAACAACGGCGCTGTATTTGGCGGCGGCACTATGTCGGCGGTATCGCTTGACAAGCCGAGAGCTTCCGATAATCTCGTCGCGGCTATGAATACCGCGTCCGCGCCTTCCCCCTCCACATTCGTCCCCACTCCCTCTAATGATGTTCCCAGACCCTCCAACGATACGGGTTCCGGCTTTTCGTCGGGATTTGGCGGCTCAGATTATTCCTCGGCGGCACCCGCACCTGCGTTTATCCCCGAGTCTCCCGTAACGCCCGCGTCACCCTTCGGCAGCGCGAACGATAATCCGTTCGGCGATATGGGCGCGGCGGCAGTCGTGGCTACGCCTATCAAGAAAAAATCGGGCGCAAAGGTCGGCATCATAATCGCGGCGGCTGTCGCAGTCCTCGTTGCCGCGGCGGCGATATTCTTCTTCACCAACAAGGCGACGGCGCTCAGCCTTATAATGGGCAAGCCCGGCTACGCGACGATGGTCGAGGGTAACTCGATAAAGGCGGCGACCGAAAAGCTGGATCTTCCCGCTGTGTCCAACGGCATAAAGTCCGCTTCGAGCGTTGTTTCCGCAATGGCGGCTGTCAATAACGACTACGACGCAATTGATGACATTTTGGGCATGAGCAGCACAACGTCTATACAGACGCCTCACGGCGCGTCTCCCATGATGTCGCTTACTTCAGGCTCTGCGTTCGACGAGGGCGTTGACCTTGAGGCTATCATCACCTCGTACTATGAGCTGATGATGAATACATACGGCGTAAATTCCGTAAACGCAACGCTTGGTATGAATATCGACCTCTCCGACAACATAAAGAATATGCTCGGTTCGGAGACCGACGAGATAATCAAGCTCATCAACGGTATGACTTTCACGACAAGCGTGACCTCCTCCGAGGATAAGCTCGCGGCGTCTATGGGCGCCGAAAGCGGATCGTCCGTCATCAACGCCAAGACCGTATTCACCAAGGACGGCGATGTTTATCTGGTGCTCCCTTTCATCTCCGATCAGGGCTTGAAGGTAAAGCTCCCGACAACGGCAACCTCCGCTCCGAGAGAGGAAATCAAGCCGCTTGAGCTTGACGAAAAGGAGATCGAGCGCCTTATCGGCGAGTTGGTTGAGATATACCTTGCCGAGTATAAGGAAAGCGCTATCGAAATGGAGAACGGCGAGCTTTCTGCGGCGGGTCTCACCGCAACGGGCAAGCTTATCACCGCGGAATTCAGCGGTGACGCTCTGTCCGACATCTTCAACAAGCTTATCGAGCATTTTGCAAACGATGAGTATTTCACCACCAAGCTCGTTGATTTCGCAAACGAGTGCGGCGCGGACATCACCAAGGAGGAATACAGAGATTCTCTTCTTGAAGAGCTCAATTTTGACATGGAAGATTCCGAAAAGTTGATCATCAACACAGTGGTCGACAACAACGGCAATGTTCTCGCGAAGTCCTTCAAGGCCGTCGACGGCGAAGAGAACGTTAAGCTCACATATGTAGACAGCAAGGAGCAGTTCACTCTTGAGGTATCCGAAAGCGGCAAGACAGTAGTTTCGCTGGTTCACGATATCACAAGTGAGAAGGAGGGCACCGTTACCATTAAATGCACCGACGGCAACGAGGGCTCGTTCACGGTAAAGATGACCTACGCCGACGCGGATACCGCTAAGTTCTGCGGCAACGATACGTTTGTCGGCAAATACACGTTCGGCATTGAACTACCCGCGGACTTTACCGACGATGTTCCCGCCGAGATCGGAAATCTCTCCAACATAAAGCTCACGTTCAGCAATTCCGTTGACGGTCAGAACACAATGGAAAGCTCAGTTGGATTTGAGCTTGGAAATCTCGGAAGTATATCCTTCAACTCGACAGTGACTGCCGAGAACAGCGACGCGGATCTTGCTATCCCGTCCGACGTTATCGACCTCGGCGATATGCAGGAACAGCCCGACGACGCGACGGTAAAGAAACTTGAAGAGTACGTAAAGACTGCGGGCGAAAAGCTCACGGAGCTTGCGGACGGTCCCTTCGGCGATATCATCAAGGAGAGTGGAATTCTTGACGAAGTGGTAATGCTTGGCGACGGCTTGGGCTCTGCGGACACCGTTCCCTATGACGACGTTCTTACCCTTGGCGCGGATATCAGCAATACTATGCTCGAAATCAGCCAGTACAGAACCACCTATAATGTCAGCGACACCGCTCTCAGCAACCGCACAAGCGAGCTTACGAACGATCTGTACACGCTTTACAATGAAATGAACGCAAAGGGCACTCAGGTGAGCACAGCGGACTTCCAGACCTTTAAAAACCGCTACAACACGCTCCGCTCTCAGGCAGACGCTCTAAAGAAGGATTACGAGGCAAAGGTACCGTCCTCCTCAACAACATCCTCCACGGCCCCGACAAATCCCACAACTCCCTCGGGAAGTTCAACCGCCGAGAGTCTGGATTATGATAAAATGACGGACGACGATCTTATTGAAGTTCTTATGGAATATGACGACCGTTACCTTACGTTGATCTATAACGACGATGTCTACGCAAAGGTGGAGAGCGATCCCGCCGTCAACGCGCTGTACAATGAGTGCGAAACCACATACAATAAAGCGTATGATGACTTCTATCAGCTTCTTGACACTTACTCGGGCGGTTCCTACAACGTAGCCATCCTGAGAAATCTCAGAAAATCCGTTAAAGCGTATGCTGTTGCGGTCGAGAAATTTGAAAAGGCAGTTCAGTCTCAGGCGTAACATAACAAACAAAGTCCCGCTGCTCCGGCAGCGGGATCTTTTGTGTTCATTATACCTTCTGAACAGCCTCCTCGGTATCCGTCACCACCACGACATCTCCGTTGAGTATCGTAGTAGCGCCCGAGGGAATAATGCTCTCCTCTCCTCGCTTTATCATTACGATAAGCAGGCGCTTGGGAAGCTTCAGATCGCGTATCTGCGAGTTGCTCCAGATGTGCCGCGAGTTTATCGGTATCTCACGGAGCTTAAGGCTCTTGTCGATACGGTCGCTCTTATATGGCGGCACGGAAAGTATAACACTGTCGTTCGCCTCGATGACCGTATCTCCGCGCGGAATCAAGGTCTCCTTGCCGCGCCGTATCATGACCGCGAGCGAACCCGTGGGGAGCGTGATCTCGCTCAATTTCTTGCCCTCCCAGCTGTGCTTTTCGGGAATAAACATTCTCATCATCGTCATGAGATCATCCTCACGGTAATCATTGAACGTTTTGAGAACGTCGCTTTCATCGTCGATCAGATCGAGCTTTTTAGCCGCCGTCGGGAGCAGCGAGCCTTGTATCAGCATCGACAGCAGACATATGCAGAAAACTATATTGAAGATATTGTGCTCGGTCTGAACGCCGCTCACAATCGCGAGAATAGCGAAAACGATCGACGACGCTCCGCGCAGTCCCGCAAGCGAAATGAACAGTCTGTCGGCAACAGGCGACTTACCCCCGAATATCGCCACAGCAACAGGTCGCGACAGCAAAGTCAGACAAATGTAGATCGGCACAGCAAACATAATGCTCTCCCCGAACTGCGAGGGCGTAGAGAGCAGACCCAGCAGGAAAAATACCGCGATCTGACATATACCCGTCACGCCGTTCAGAAACACGACCGCCTCCGAGGGGGCAATGCCCTTGCCCTTGCCGTTCAGCGTAATGCCGAGTACATTGTTAATAAACCTCAGTATCGGCGACTTTCCGTGATAGTCCTGCTTGGGCGACTTCGCGTTACCGATAATGATACCCGCTATGTACACGCTCAGGTAGCCGTTTCCGCCGAGCATTGATGACAGCCCGTAAGCGAACAGCGCAAACGCGAGGAACAGTATACATTCAAAGCCCTCCGTCTGCGCCTTATATCTCTTGGAGATAAACGCGCCGAGAATTCCCGTCAGCCCGCCGAAGATCACGCCGAAAGCCAGCTGCGAAAGAATAAGGAGCAGGATCGGCGTAGAACTGTCGTCAGTTAAAAGCGACAGCGAAATGATCGTCAGCATATACGAAAACGGGTCGTTACTGCCGCTCTCCGCCTCAAGCAGCGGAGCGAGCCCGTTTTTAAGGTTCAGCTTTTTTGAACGAAGCACCGAGAACACCGAGGCCGCATCCGTAGAGCTTATCACCGAGCCGAGCAGCAAGCTCTCCGCAAACCCGAAATTCAGCACGAAACGGCAAAACAGGCAGGTGACTCCCGCCGTGACCCCAACACCCAGCGTCGACAGCAGTCCCGCCTTTATAATCACGGGCTTTGCGGACTTCCAGTTCATCGAGAAGCCGCCCGTAAACATAATGACGATCAGCGCGGTATCGCAGACATACGAGGCGAACTCGTAATTCTCAAACGGAATTTTAACAGGTCCGTCGCACCCGAAAAATATGCCTATCCCGATAAAGATCAGCAGGGCAGGCACGCCGATCTTTCCCGACAGCCTGTCGGAAAACACACATAATATCAGCACCACCGCCACAAGCAGAATAAGGGTTGTCATAATATCTCCCCGCTTTAATAATCTCATTTTATATACTTATTTTAACATACGGCGGCTTGTATTGTCAATAGCATAAAACGGTAAACGGCGGTAAAATGCGGACATTTAAAGCAGAGAACCACTAATGAGGACTTTCTGTTTTAAATAATCCAATATTTTTTTACTTAGCATTATCAATTTTTAACCTAATAAGATTCGTTTTTGTTTCTTGGAAGATTAAGCTCACATTGTTATAATATACTAAAAGCATCAACCTAAAATTGTTATAAAATTCTATTGTAATTTGCAAACCGGTGGAGTATAATATTAATAATAGGGTTTATCTATAAATTTATTTTTACGTAGGATTAATTATTATGAAAAGGATTATCAGCAGTATGCTGAGCGCAATTATGTTGGCTGTGTCTTTGCCAATAGTTGAGGCTTCCTATATGGTTTCATACTCAACCACAGTGAAATTTAAATTTGTAAAAAAAGAGGACAGCCCGAAAGCAGCCAACAGATGACATTTATTTCCACAAGGTGCGAAATCGCAGCTCAAGGTTCTTTGCCTGTATTTACATATAAGAATGGAGCGACGCATCCAAACATTATTTCCTATAATGATAGAATAGTAGCTACACCCAGTGGATATAGCAGTAATGAGAATGCAGTAAAGTTGTTTATAGATCCGTCTACACGCCGGCTTTTGCATATGTTGATTATATTGATATATATGGATTGGAGGGACAAAAAGTGACTACTTTATCGCCTATTTGTCCGTCATATCCCACACAGGTATTTTAATGTCGTTAGGGGGCGCATTATGAAAAAAATCAAAACAGCAATCATCACGGGAATAGCGGCACTGGCGTTTATTGGAATTTGCGCGGGGATCGCTTATTTTCAGGGCAAGGACGGGATAGGGGTTCCCGAGGACACGAGAAAACCCCGTTTATTGACCGCGGAGGAGAGACGCCTATACGAGGAATTGGAAAATGAGATGAACGGTATAGTTCTTGATACGATGTTGCTTGAGGAGCTCCAAAAGCAAAGAGATAAGCTCGCATCAAAAAGAAATCCCTCGGAGCTTGACACGGAGATGATAAAATCGTATGACGCGAATATCGCCGAGTACACTCAAAGGCTCTCCGAAAACCCTAGCTTTGATGATCTGACCTCTCGTATTGACGATCTGCTCTACGAATAAAAATTATTAACGCGTTTCGAGCAACCGAAGCGCGTTTTTGATTGCCAAAAAAATCACAAATTTTTTCGCATAACCCCTATTTATATCTTGACATATTGCGCAAAATGTCATATAATAGAACCAGTGGGCTGTATTAAAGCCCGAATTTACTGGTAAAAATTTACAGGAGGAAATCCAATGAGAGTTTACAATTTCAGCGCGGGACCCGCTGTCCTGCCCGAGGAAGTATTGAAAGAGGCGGCGGACGAAATGCTCGATTACAACGGCACGGGTATGTCCGTAATGGAGATGTCCCACCGTTCCAAGGCATATGATGACATCATAAAGACCGCAGAAAAAGATATCCGCGACCTGATGAACATTCCCGACAACTACAAGGTACTGTTCCTTCAGGGCGGCGCGTCTCAGCAGTTCGCAGCTGTTCCGATGAATCTGATGAAGAACAAGAAGGCTGCGTATATCATCACGGGTCAATGGGCGAAGAAGGCTTATCAGGAGGCTCAGATCTACGGCGAGGCTGTTGCGGTTGCTTCCTCTGCGGACAAGACCTTCTCGTACATCCCCGACTGCTCCGATCTTGACATTCCCGAGGATGCGGACTATGTTTACATCTGCGAGAACAATACTATCTACGGTACCAAGTTCCCGGCTTTGCCTAATACCAAAGGCAAAACTCTCGTTGCCGACGTTTCCTCCTGCTTTTTAAGCGAACCTGTTGACGTTACCAAGTACGGCGTTATCTACGGCGGCGTTCAGAAGAACGTCGGACCTGCAGGTGTTGTAATCGCGATAATCCGCGAGGATCTCATCACCGACGACGTTCTCCCCGGCACTCCCACCATGCTCAAGTGGAAAACTCAGGCAGACAACGACAGCCTGTACAACACCCCTCCCTGCTATGGTATCTACATCTGCGGCAAGGTATTCAAGTGGATCAAGAAGATGGGCGGTCTCGAGGCTATGAAGGCTCACAACGAGAAGAAAGCCAAGATACTGTACGATTTCCTCGATCAGTCCAAGCTGTTCAAGGGCACGGTCCGCCCCGAGGATCGTTCGCTGATGAACGTGCCTTTTGTTACCGGCAACGAAGAGCTTGATGCGAAATTCGTAAAGGAGGCAAAGGCTGCGGGTCTTGAGAACCTCAAGGGTCACAGAACCGTCGGCGGCATGAGAGCCTCTATCTACAACGCTATGCCTATCGAAGGCGTTGAGAAGCTCGTTGAGTTCATGAAAAAGTTCGAGGAAGAGAACGGCTGATTCTTCGGAGGTAACAAATGGCTGACGATAGATTTGTAAAGATTTACTCACAGGGAAACGGTCTTACTTCAAGCCAGATCACTGTATTTGTTGATAAGGTAACGGGCGTGAACTATCTGTTTCATTGTGCCGGCTACGCGGGCGGACTTTCCCCGCTGCTCGACAAGGACGGAAAGCCTGTCGTTACCCTGATAGAAAATAAATAAGGAGATAATCATAATGTACAATATTCAGACTTTGAACAAGATCGCCGCTTGCGGTACGGACCTGCTCGACAAGAGCAAATATGCGTTCGGCGACGATATCGCAAACCCCGACGCTATCCTCGTGCGCTCGGCGGCTATGCACGATATGGAGCTCGGCTCCAATCTGCTCGCTATCGCAAGAGCAGGAGCGGGCGTAAACAATATCCCGATCGACAAGTGCAGCGAAAAGGGCGTTGTAGTATTCAACACCCCCGGCGCAAACGCCAACGCAGTAAAGGAATTGATTATTTGCGCATTGCTGTTAAGCTCGCGTAAGATACCCGCGTCCATGGAGTGGATAAAGACCCTCAAGGGTAAGGGCGACGAGGTGGGTAAGCTCGTTGAAAAAGGCAAGAGCCAGTTCGTAGGTCCAGAGATCATGGGCAAGAAACTTGGCGTTATCGGTCTGGGCGCTATCGGAGTTCTCGTTGCGAACGCTGCCGCAGCTCTCGGTATGGAGGTATACGGTGCAGACCCGTTCCTGAACGTTGAGCACGCGCTGAAACTCTCTGGTAAAGTCCACTATGTAAAATCCAATAAGGAGATTTTTGAGCAGTGCGATTATATCACGCTCCACGTTCCCGCGACCGCGGAAACTAAGGGTATGATCAACGCCGAGGCTATCGCTTCGATGAAGAAGTCGGTACGCTTGCTGAACTTCTCGCGTGACGCTCTGATCGACGAGACTGCTGTAATCAACGCGCTGGACAACGGTGGAATGGCTTGCTACGTGACAGATTTCGCAACCGACGCTCTTATTGGTCACGAGAACGTTATCACGCTTCCGCATCTCGGCGCTTCCACCCCAGAGAGCGAGGACAACTGCGCTGTTATGGCGTGCAACGAGATCAGAGACTACATCGAGCGCGGCGACATCAAGAACTCCGTAAACCTGCCGAATATGGAAATGGTGATTACGGGCAGCGCGAAGATATGCGTTATCCACAAGAACGTGGAGGGCGTTATCAACAACATCACCGCTCCTATATCCGCTGCGGGCATGAATATCGAGAATATGCAGAGCAAATCCAAGAAGGACTATGCGTACACCTGTCTCGATGTATCCGGCAATACCTCGGGTATCGAGGATAAGCTCAAGGCTGTCGAGAACGTTGTGGGCGTGAGAGTTATCAAGTAAGTAAATACTTCCCCCGTCCGAGCGGCGGGGGGAATTTTTTGAAACCGTTCCGCAAGTCATTCGGTATAATATTTGAAAACATTTTGACAAAGGAGTCATTATGAAAAAGACTATATCGCTTGCAATTATTGCCGCGGCAATGTTGTTACTTACCGACTGTGAACACAGACACTCACTTACGGCAGACGAGTAAGAGAAAACACTAAGGTGAGCTTTCGGCTATTTCCGACGAAATACCTCTCCCCGACGGAATGACCGCGCTGAAAAGCGAGTTGTCCGCACCCTAATGGCGGAACGGCACCTCGCCCAAATTCGATTTTGCGTTTATCCGCTCGCCGTGCCCACCTTCATCAGTACGTTTATTTCAGATTTGAAAGCGAATATTATTACGGAAAAAGTAATTTTTTAAGATATATTCACCGAGAACGGCGCCCGCGAAGCCACAATGCCGTTAAAGAATATCGTTATCTACGGCAGATATTAGAGACGGAGAGATTACGGCTATCGAGCTTGAAAAATAAGAAGCCGTTTCATATAATATAGTTTTTTGCAGAAAATATTAAAATTTTCAAAAAAGTACTTGACAAATCATACCGAAACGTTTATACTGTACATATAGGGTATAAACACCTATAAACACTAAAAAACACAGGTGAAAGGAAATTATTATGAAAAAGAAAATAATGACAATCCTCGTATGTGCGGCGGTATTGATGACCACCGCTTGCGACAAAAGCGGTATAAGCTCCACGCCCACGGGCAGCAGCTCAAACGAAAGCTCGTCCACGTCCTCCAATAGCAACTCATCCGAAAGCTCTACTTCGTCTTCGGAAAGCAGCAGTTCATCCAAAAACTCCTCAACGCCCCCCGACGGCGATACCGAAAGCGGATTTGCCCACGGAACAGTTACCGCAAACTCCTACAACTCCGAGTTCCTCGGGATCAAGGCGGATTTTGCGGACGATTGGACAATGATTACCGATGATATCCTCGCGCAAAACAACGGCATTACCGATATGTCCGACGAAAACGTGAACAAGGCGCTGAATACAAATGCCATTCTGTATGAGCTGATCGCGGGTACGGAAACCAACACCAATGTAAATATCGTCATCGAAAACCTAAACGTTACCAATAAAGGCAATCCGCTGACAGGCGCGGAATATATTGAGCTTGCTTTCCCCAATATCGAAGCTCAGTTCAAGGCTGCGGGCTTTGAAAGCGTAGAAGCGGAAAAATCCACGGTAAGCTTTTTGGGCAGCGAAATGGCGTGCATAAACACAAAGCTCACAAGCGAGGATCAGGAAGCGGTTCAGAAGATGATCCCGTTAAGCAATGGAACATATATGGGGATAGTCACCTTTACGGGATCGAACGAGGAGGAAATAAGCTCCGCTATGAGTATGTTCCAAAAAATATAAAAAAGAGAGCCTGTTCAGGTGAACAGGCTCAATTATATTTACTTCAAAAGCTCCTTAAATCTCTCCATTGCCTCTTTGGTAGCCTCGTGAGTGCCGAACGCGGTCAGTCTGAACCAACCGTCGCCGTTCTTGCCGAAGCCCGCGCCGGGAGTGCCGACCACCTGAATTTTCGTCAGGAGCATATCGAAGAAATCCCATGATCCCATACCATTCGGGCATTTCAGCCAGATGTACGGCGAGTTTACACCACCCGTGTACTTGATACCCAGCTCATCGCAGGTAGCCGAGATAACGCGCGCGTTCTCCTGATAGTACGCGATATTCTCCCTGCACTGCTTCTGCCCTTCGGAAGTGAACACCGCCTCCGCGCCGCGCTGAACGGGATAGGAAACGCCGTTGAACTTGCTGCCTTGACGGCGCGCCCATATCTCGCAGAGCTTAACATCGCTGCCCGAGCTGTTCTTCTGAACAAGGTCGTTCGGGACTACCGTGTATCCGCAGCGCGTACCCGTAAAGCCCGCGGTCTTGGAAAACGAACAAATCTCGATAGCACACTTCTTAGCGCCCTCAATGCAGTAAATCGAACGCGGGATATCGTCCTCGGTAATAAACGCCTCATAAGCCGCGTCATAAATGATAACGGCGTTGTTCGCGAGCGCGTAGTCCACCCATTCCTTAAGCTGAGACGTATTGTATACAGACCCCGTGGGATTGTTCGGCGAACAGAGATAGATAAGATCGGCTTTAACACTCTTGTCGGGCATAGCCGCAAAACCGTTCTCCTCGGTGGAATCGGCGTAGATAACATCATTGCCGTTCATAACGTTGGAGTCAACGTAAACGGGATAAGCGGGATCGGTAACAAGAACGACGTTGCCGCTGCCGAATATGTCGATAATATTTCCGCAGTCGGACTTCGCGCCGTCGGAGATGCGTATCTCGTCGGCGGAAACATCCGCGCCGAAGCTCTTATAGTAGTCGGATACCGCCTCGCGCAGGAAGTCATATCCCGCACCCGAGTCCTCATAACCGCGGAACGTCTCGCGCTTGCCCATTTCGTCGGCGGCCTTCTTCATAGCCTCGACAACAACCGGAGCGAGTGGACGCGTAACGTCGCCGATACCCATTCTGACGAGCCGCTTAGCTTTCTCGGGGTGCTCCTCGGAATACGCGCGGATGCGCTTCGCTATCTCAATAAAGAGGTAGTTCTTCTTCAATTTAGAGAAATTTTCGTTTAATTTTGCCATTTTCGGATTTTCCTTTCAGATAAAAATTACCATACACTATAATTAAATCACAATTTTCTTCATTTGTCAAGATTAAAAACGTATTTTCCGAGAATAATATATGTATATTTTCTTCATACGTTTTGTGCCATGAAAATTTCCGCATATGTATACAACGTGAACTGCGCTGTTTGTAATAAATTACCACATATCGGAAAAAGTTTTATATTTTTTAAACTTTTTTTAGTTAAATATCACAAAAAAATCAAAAGAATGACTTTTTTTTGATTTGGGTCTTTAAAAAATAGGTAAAGTATGCTATAATGTAAAAGTGTGAGTGTGTACTTATGCGCACTCACCGTTCGATATTGAATAAGCAATACTGATTTAGTTTGATACATATAAAAAATTAAATGAATGTCTTACAGAGGAAAGCCCGTCGGTTTGCCGCAGCGACAGCTGTGCGCCTTACTTAAAGGCGAATACTCCCGGTCAAGACAGGGGGAAGTGTTTTTTTGGAGAAATATGTTATCCGGGGCGGAGCGAAGCTCTCGGGCGAGGTCGTTGTAAGCGGCGCGAAAAATGCCGTCGTAGCGATTATTCCCGCGACTATCCTCTCAGACGAGCCCTGCGTTATTGAAAATATACCGAACATCAGCGACGTTACCATTACTTTACAGATAATGCAGGAAATGGGCGCGAAAATACGTATGCTGAATAAGACGACGGTGGAGATCGATTCCCGTCCGCTGATGAATATGTCTATCCCGTATGAGAAGGCAAAGCTTATGCGGGCAACGACCTATTTCCTCGGCACACTGCTTGGAAGATTTCACTCGGCGCACGTTTCCATGCCGGGAGGCTGCAATCTCGGCGACCGTCCGATAGATCAGCATCTCAAATGCTTTTCGGCGTTGGGTGCTCAGTGCGAGATAGACGGCGGTATGATAAACCTCCGTGCGGATAAGCTTGTGGGAAATCAGATATTCTTTGACAAGAACTCCGTCGGAGCGACTATAAACGGCATTATGGCTGCCGTAAAAGCCGAAGGTCTTACCGTTATCGAGAATGCCGCAAAGGAGCCGCACGTTGTCGATCTGGCGAACTGCCTGAACTCCATGGGCGCGGATATTATCGGCGCAGGTACGGACGTTATAAAAATACGCGGAGTGCGCGAGCTTCACGGCACGACATACAGCGTTATACCCGACCAGATCGAGGCGGGCACGTTTATGGCGGCTGCCGCGGCAACCCGCAGCAATATACTGATAAGAAACGTTATCCCCAAGCATCTTGAGCCTATCACCAACAAGCTGTTGAAGATAGGCGTTCAAGTGGAGCAGTACGACGACGCCATAAGAGTTATCGGCGGCGAGAATTACGTCGGCACGACTATAAAGACCCAGCCGCACCCCGGTTTCCCGACCGATATGCAGCCGCAAATGTCAGCGGTGCTGACCTGCGCAAAAGGTGCGTCTATGATTACAGAGAGCATTTTTGACAACCGTTTCCGCTACGTTGACGAGCTGCGCAGAATGGGCGCGAATATCTCGGTAGAGGGCAGAGTTGCCGTTATTGAGGGCGTAGAGCGCTTAAAAGGCGCACCTGTAAAATCCACCGACCTGAGAGCGGGCGCGGCGCTTATTGTTGCCGCGCTGAGCGCGGAGGGCACCTCCGAGATATACGATATTTTCCACGTTGAACGCGGCTATGAGAATATGGAGATCAAACTGCGCGGACTTGGCGCGGATATCCGCAAGGTAGACGAGCCCGACCCCGTATCCGATCCCGTTGCAAAAAAGGCGATTTAAAATGTCAAGAATTTACCCGATTTGTTCCTCAAGCGAGGGAAACTCAACGTTTATCGGAACCCGCGGTCACGGAATCCTCGTGGACGCGGGCTGTTCATTTCGCGCACTGAAAAACTCGCTCGGACTTATAGACACCGATATAAGCGGAATTGAAGCCGTTTTTATTACGCATGAGCACGTTGATCACATAAAGGGTCTTGAGCAGATAATAAAGCACACGAGCATCCCCATATTCGCAACCCCCGCAACTGCCGACGCTCTGCGCGAAAACAGAAAAGTACCCGAAAACTCGGTGATATACGACGTTTATGACGGCTACCAAAGCGCCTCATTTGAGGTGAGCTGCTTCAAGACCTCGCACGACGCGGCGGACAGCGTCGGCTATAAGATACGCTACGGTGATGAATATTACGGCGTATGCACCGATACGGGATTTGTTACCGAGGAGGCGGAGCAGGCGCTGAAAGGTTGCCTTGCCGTACTGCTCGAGAGCAACTACGACGAGAATATGTTGCGGAGAAATCCGAATTATCCGCCGCTTTTAAAGTCACGAATACTCGGCGGGCAGGGTCATCTATCAAACGTTCTGTGCGCGGAGTTCGCGGAAAAATTAGTGCGCGGAGGAACGTGCCATCTTATACTCGGACATCTGTCGCGCGAAAATAACACCCCACAGACCGCGAGATCATACACCAAAAGATTTCTTGAGGAACGCGGACTGTCGGAGGAGCGCGATTTCACGCTCAACGTTGCCCCCGTGCAGACAACGGGAGAATACATAGCGATTTAAGGCGGTGATAATTTGGGAAAGACAATAAATCAGGCGCGTTTCAACGGATTGAAATTTCTGTTTCTGGCGCTGTATTTTGTGATCCTGACGATTGAAAGAGTGATAAGTCTCGTGGTGTGCTTTACCTCGGATATGTCCACTCTCGACACGCTCGACTATTATATGATAGCGCTGACGATCTTCGCTATATTCGGCGCGTATGTAATGGCGGTAATGAAGTGTACCGACGCGGCAAAACGTCAGGACGACGAGGATTTCAAGCCTAACGAGGACGTTTTCGGCAACCTCGCTATCGCAGCGGGAATACTCCTGCTCGGCGGAATGGTTCACACTCACGGCTCTATCCCCGTAATGCAGTTCATCTCCTACGGAATGATACTTATCTCCATGGCGATACACACCGTGCAGAATATAAAGCTCCACAAGGGCGCTGACAAGAAATGGCTTTCGTTCGCGTACATCGTGGCGTATTCGATGTCGATACCCGTCGTATATCATACCTCGATAGAGCTCGCATACCTGTTCATACCGATAGAGGCGGTGGTCTCCGCGGGCACGGTCGCGTTGTTCACGATTATGCTGTCACGCTTCTACGACGGTGACGGCGAAAGCGATTTCTCCCTCCTGCCGTTTATGGTAGCGCTTTTCGGCGACTTCGCGGTGCTCGTCCTGCGCTGGCACGAGGAGGTCAACGTATTCGTGCTGATCTTCATCTGCGTGACCTCGGTGCTGTGGTTCGCGGGCAACATCCTTTGCATTAAGAGAAGATAAAAAATGCTCCCGCCTTACGGGAGCTTTTTTATTGGCGTGACTTTATCGGTAAGCCGAGTTCTGTCGTGTATGATCATCTATCTAGCCCCGCCGTCGCCGACGGGATCAAGCCACCTTTCAACGGGGCACGCCGAGCAGACGCGTTATCCCCCGCACCAATCGGTGTTGCATCGGATAGGGTTTACATGGCAGTACGCTCTCGCGCACTCCGGTGAGCTCTTACCTCGCCTTTCCATCCTTACCGTCCGCCCTTTTCAAGGGTAACGGCGGTATATCTCTGTTGCACTTGCCCTAAGGTCGCCCTCGGCTGACGTTATCAGCTACCCTGCTCTGTGATGCTCGGACTTTCCTCATTGCGCTCTCACGCACCGCGATCATATAATAAAGTCACCATTAGATTATATCACATTTTTTCCGTGTTGTCAAGCGTGGGTTTTTGGATATTCAGACCTCAGTCCCCCAAAATCGCCGCCGAAATTTAAATTACACAAAACCTTCACACGATTTCTCTTGACAAAAAAACGTGATTGATATATAATTATATTTGTAATAAGGTAATATTTAGCAGACTAATGCGGTAATAATAACAATACAGCACACAGTGCGCATTATATAATAAAGAGGAGAACCTGTAAATGGACGTAGAAAGCTACCACCTGAATTTCGTGACCGAAGAATACGGCGAGGACGGAATTCTTAAAAAATTCGGGATAAAATACCCCGACAATTTCAATTTCGGCTATGATATTATCGACAAATTCGCGGAAATGGAACCCGACCGCCGCGCGCTTATGTGGGTCGATCTGGAGGGCAACGAAAAGCTGCTCACCTTCGGCGACCTGTCAAGGCTGTCGAATAAAGCTGCAAATATGTTCCTAGACATGGGGATCAAAAAGGGCGACTGCGTAATGCTCGTCCTCAAGCGGCATTATCAGTTCTGGTACGCGCTGTACGCGCTTATAAAGATAGGCGCTATCGCAATACCCGCGACGCACCTGCTCACCCCGAAGGACTTCACCTACCGCTTCAACACCGCGAACGTAAAGGCGGTCATAGCCACACACGCGGGCAAGGTAGGACAGTATATCGAGGAGGGCGAAAAACTCGCCGACCATGTTATCGACTGCAATTTTATGGTGAACGGCTCGCGCGACGGCTGGATAGACTTCGACAAGGAGATCGAGAAATATCCCGATACCATGGAGCGCGTTCCAACCAAGGCGGACGAGCTGTTTCTGATGTATTTCACCTCGGGAACCACGGGCTACCCCAAAATGGCGGTACACGATCACACCATAGCCCTCGCGCATATCCAGAACGCCAAGCACTGGCATAAGGTCGACCCGAACGGAATTCACCTCACCATCTCCGATACGGGCTGGGCGAAGGCGGCATGGGGAAAGATCTACGGACAGACCGCAATGGGAACGTGCATTTTCGTGTACGACTTCGACAAGTTTATTCCCGACAATATGCTTCGCATTATCGAGAAATACAAGATAACCACGCTCTGCGCACCGCCTACCATGTTCCGCTTTTTCATTGCCGAGGGTCTTGACAAATACGACCTGTCGAGCCTGAAATACTGCAATATCGCGGGTGAGGCGCTCTCGGGGGAGGTATTCAACAAGTGGTACGAGCACACGGGCTTAAAGCTTATGGAGGGCTTCGGTCAAAGCGAGAGCACCTGCCTTATCGGAAATATTATCGGAATGGAGCCTAAGCCCGGCTCAATGGGCAAGCCCACACCACTGTACGAAGTAGACCTTGTGGACAGCGAGGGCAACTCCGTGCCGCCGGGAGTAGTCGGCGAGATAGTAGTCAAGGGCGAGTACTGCAATACCCCCGGACTTTTCCGCGGCTACTACAATAGCAAGGAGCTTACCGACAGGGTATGGTACGACGGATATTACCACACAGGCGATACCGCAAAGCGGGACGAGGACGGCTACTATTGGTACGTAGGGCGTAACGACGACGTTATCAAGTCCAGCGGATACCGTATAGGTCCGTTTGAGGTCGAGAGCGTTGTGGTGACGCACCCCGCGGTGCTCGAATGCGCCGTAACGGGAGCTCCTCATCCTATCCGCGGCGAGGTCGTAAAGGCGACTATCGTGCTCGCCAAGGGCTACGAACCGAGTGAGGAGCTCAAGGTGGAGATACAGAACCACGTCAAGCGCAACACGGCGCCGTACAAGTACCCGCGCATAGTGGAATTTGTCGACGAGCTGCCCAAAACGGTCAGCGGAAAAATACGCCGCACGGAAATTCGCAAGCATGACTTTGAATACGCGAAAAACGACGATAAATAATATTCTGGAGCCTGCCAGCGCAGGCTCCTTTTTCTATTGACTTTGTTATTGAAAAGTTGTATAATATTAACAAACATTAAACTTAGAGCGTGTTCACATTATCCGAAATGTACGCATTATGCTTTGCAAAACGCTGATTTCGAAGCGGATTTTTCACAGAACGTGATCGCATTATGCGCTGCGTATAAAACGCTAAATTCGCAGATGTACGGTGTATGTACTTCAAGAATTTTCAACGAAGTTATGCGGAAAATCCGCCCAAAGACAGGCGTTGAGCGGTAATGTGTACATGCTCTAATCAAGAAAGGACAACCACTATGAACATATGGCATGACGTAAACCCCGCAAGAATAACCCCCAACGACTTCCTCGCTGTAGTCGAGATCGAAAAGGGCAGCAAGAAAAAGTACGAGCTTGACAAGCAGACGGGCTTGATAATCCTCGACCGTATTCTGTACACCTCCACGCACTACCCCGCGAACTACGGCTTTATCCCGCGCACTCTCGCCGACGACGGCGACCCGCTGGATGTGCTTATCCTATGCAACGAGCCTATTGATCCGCTGGTGCTCGTGCAGTGCTACCCGATAGGCGTTATCACCATGCTCGACAACGGCCGCAACGACGAGAAAATAATCGCGATCCCGTTCGAGGACCCGACCTTCAACGCTTACAGAGGAATTGAAGCTCTGCCTTCCCACATTTTCCAAGAGATGCGCCACTTCTTCTCGGTATACAAGCAGCTTGAGGACAAGGCGACCGCGGTCGACGAGGTACAGGGACAGAAAAAGGCAGTCGAGGTCATCAAGCAGTGTATCGATAATTATAACGAGATCTACGCTCCCGATCACCCCTTTGTTCCCGACCACGTAACAAGCAAGGAGAAGAAATGATCTTAGCAAGTCAGTCGCCGCGCCGCCGCGAGCTGTTGGCGTTTATCGAACCCGAATTCCGCGTTATCCCCGCAGCAGGCGAGGAGCATATCCCCGAGGGCGCTTCTCCCGAACAGGCAGTCCTTGCGCTCTCCCGTCAAAAGGCAGAGGAGATCGCGGCGCAGTATAAAAATGAAATTATCATTGCCGCCGACACGGTAGTCACGATAGACAGGAAAATTCTCGGCAAGCCCCACAGCGAAACCGAAGCCGCCGAAATGCTGAGCACTCTTTCGGGACGCGTCCACAGCGTATTCACGGGAGTATGCGTTATCTTCGCGGACGGCAGCGCCGAAAATTTCGCCGAGGAAACAAAAGTCGAATTCTACCCCCTCACCGCCGAGGAAATATCAGCCTACATAGCCACGGGCGACCCCATGGACAAGGCGGGCGCTTACGGGATACAGGAAAAGGGCGCGGCAAACGTCAAGGGCATAGTCGGCGATTTTTACAACGTAATGGGCTTGCCTGTCGGCAGGCTTGCGCGTGTTTTGCGAGGTAGGATATGATACTCACCGAATTTCCGTTTGAGGATTTCTGCGATAAGACCTTGTTTTCGGAACGATGGGAAAAAACGCTTTCCGCGCTCTCGGGACAGCGTGTCACGAACATTTTCGGCGTGTGGGATAATACGGACGGCAAATGGTTCGGAGAAGCGCCCATGCTCATTGGGTTTGAGAACGGATCGCTCGCCGTAAACGTGCGCTCCGAAAAGTATCTCGCGCTCACGTGGAACAAGATACTTTCGACCGAAAAACCGCGCTGGTTTCCCGAAAATACAGAAATACCCGATTGGCGGGAAGACTTAGATTGGCGCGAGTATTCGCCGTTATCCGAATTCAAGTGCGCGGAAATTCTGCGAGTTGAAGTCATCGGGAACGAAAATACGCTCAACGGTCTGCGCTTTAAAACGGACAAAGGCGGCTTTTCGATAGCCGATGTAGGAGATGTTATCGCGGGGATTCCCGACGAGTGAAGCGCGGGGAAAGGAACGCTTATGAAATTATATTTAGCAAAGCCCGACCTGTATTTTTTCGATCGGTACAACGAAATGATGATGGAATGGCAGGCAAGTGGCACGCAGATCGCGCCGTGGTTTCTCGATAAGACGTTTGAAAATTTGGACAGTTTCGCGGAATTTATCCAAATGCTCGACAACTGTGAGCGCGGCAATCTTGACAAGAAATACTCATCGACAACGTCTTACTTTGTAACAGACGAGAACGGCAGACTTATCGGAGCGGCTTCTCTTCGCCATTATCTGACCGCGGCGGGCTATAACACTTGGGGTCATATAGGCTACGGCGTAAGACCGAGCGAACGGCGAAAGGGCTGCGCGACTCATATGCTTAAAATGGTGCTATCGGAGGCAAAGGGCATGAAAATTCAAAGGGTACTGCTCGGCTGCCACTCCTCAAATATCGGATCCGCCAAAGTGATAGAAAGCTGCGGCGGCGTTCTTGAAAATATCGTCGCCGACCCCGACGATAAAAATGAAACGATAAGACGGTATTGGATAGACAATAAATAAGAACGGAGAACGCAAATGCAGGAGATAAGAAAAGTTACCGAAAAGGATATCCCAGAGTGCGTTCGGCTCATACGCCGGAGCTTTCAGACCGTCGCGGACGAATTCAGCTTCACCCCCGAAAAAGACCCGAAATTCACGTCGTATGCCACGACCGAGGAACGCCTTGAATACCATATGCACGCCGAACAGCGCCCGATGTACGCCTGCTTTGCTGACGGCAAACTCGCGGGGTATTACTCGCTGCGTATCGCAGACGGAGAGATCGAGCTGTCAAATCTCTGCACCGACCCCGAATTCCGCCACCGCAGGATAGGCGAGAGCCTTATGCTCCACTCGTTCGACAGAGCGCGGGAGCTTGGGTTCACAGAAATAACTATCGGAGTAGTCGACGCGAACGAACGCGTCAAGCGCTGGTACGAAAGCTACGGCTTCACCAAATCGGGAGATTGTGACGCATACCTCACGTTCCATTGCATTTTTATGAAAAGACCCATTTGAAAATTTAGACTTTACCCTCCCTTAGCGGGGAAAACCGTGAAAAAGTTCTTGTGAAAGGATAAATTATGAGCAATAAAAAATTAAAGCTAAGCTACAATTCCCCCGTAATACTGACGTTCGCGGCAATATGCCTCGCGACCCTGATACTTGACTGGATAACCAAAGGCTTCACAAACCGCCTGCTGTTCGTCTGCTACGGTCACGCAAGCCTGCTTGACCCGCTTACGTATCTGCGCGTGTTCAGCTACGTTTTCGGTCACGCGAGCTTTTCGCACTTCGCGGGCAACATGACCATGCTCCTGCTCGTAGGACCTATTGTCGAGGAGCGCTACGGCAGCTGGAACTTATGCATAATGATGGGCGTGACGGCGCTCGCTGGCGGTATCCTCAATATGCTGTTCTTTAACACGGGAATACTCGGCGCATCGGGTATTGTGTTTATGCTGATTATATTAAGCGCGTTTACCAATATGAAAAAGGGCGAAATACCGCTCACGCTTATCATAATCGCGGCTATCTACCTCGGACAGGAGATATACGCGGGTATCGCCGTCGAGGATAATGTATCCCACTTCGGACATATCTGCGGCGGCGTTTCGGGACTTGGCTTCGGCACGTGGTTTTATAAGAAAAAGTTCGAGATGATGAGATGACCGAAAGGAGCCCTCATAACCTGTAACGGATTGTAACGGATTTGGCTCTATCACCTTTGAGGTCAACTGGATAGCATGGGTATTTCTCACCGCGGATATACTGGTGTTCGTCATACCGACCTTTCTGCATTTCTTTTATAAGGGCGTTGTGCGCGAAATAGTAATCGTCAAAAAACGCGGGACAGTCCGCGACTTTTTTGAACCGGTATTTGTTTCGTCCAATCACTCCTGACCGCCCGCATACGTCTGAACGATATAATAAAGATCTACCGCAAGCATAAAACAAAACGGGATAACGTTTGTTATCCCGTTTCAGTTTGTAGAAAAAGTTATTGCAGCGCATGCCGTCACAGAAATTTTTCGCAAGCCGACAAAGGCGGGTGAACTGGTGCGAAAAATTCAAATTAAAATAATTTCGCTTAGATCAACACTATATACAGTCTGCTTAATTTTTTTGTATCTCGTATGTAGCGCCGCCGCAGCCGTTTAAATAAATAACGTCGTTTGTCACCTCTTTGACAGACCAATACCAGCCGCCGTCATCGGGAAAAGAACAGCCGTCTTCGACAAAAAAGTCCTCGTTAAGCTTATAATCCTCCAAAGCAAGCAGGTTGTCCTCCAACATTCTGCTTTCATTCATTCTGATACACGTCGTGGAAAGCATTGCCCACCCCTTTTCGCAATAAGCGTTCTTTCCTATCCGGCAATAAAGGAATTTCTCCTTTTCGTCAAACCCGAAATAAGCGGCATTTTTAACTGCGTCTATATGTACGTTATAAAATCCGTCTTCATAATAAAAGCAGGACAGTATATTCCATTTTGCCATTTTTTCCGGCAGAGAAAGAGAATTGCTGTTTTTATCCTTGACAAAAAAGTCTTGATCAAACTTTTCCGACAATGTAAGCTCAAAACGGCTGCCGTTGTAAGCCGTATAAATCAAATTACCACTTTTGCTGTCAAGCTCGGCTTTATCGCTTTTATGCAGCTTGAGCCTTTCATCGTTTTCGTCATTACAGAAAATTTTTCCGCTGTCGGGATTGATAATGCGGTATATCGAGTTAGCATTCCAGTCCTTGCCCATGCCGTAAACGGTACCCACCGTTCCGTAGTCGGAATGCCTGAGCACCGCCGCTATAAGCTCAGGCTCAAGTCTTAAAAAGAACATGGAAAAGTCTTCGGTTATTGCAGCCGAGGCGTTTTTTCCATGCCATATTCCGCAGATCTCGTTAGGGTTTTTCATTGTATATACCTCCGGTGATTAATTACTTTCTTCGGAACATTGCCGCATATTATTCCGAGCTTATACACAAAACCGAAAACGCGTATTTGTGCTGAATATCCGCAAGCGGCTTCAGCACACCCTTTTCAAGTAGCTTTTCCACCACTCTGAAAAGGGATAATACACTTGTTATTCCGTTGGTCATTTATGATCTTCCCGCTAGACCGTTTTGCTTAGCCGCCTTGACCGCTTCCTCAAGGCCCTCCGTGCGCCACGACAGCGCCGCGCGGTCTATCTCCTCGCCGTTATCCCAGAACACGGGGCAGATGTGGTATTTAAGGCAGTACTCGGTAACGCTCGAAATGTATTTCACTCGGCTTTCAAGCTCCTTGTCCTTTTTAAGGCAGCCGTACTCTCCCATAATAACGGGCACGCCCTTGTCAATAAAGCTCTCCTTGAGCTTCTTCATCTGACCGTCGAGGTACTGCATATCGTCGTCCGTGCCCCATGTTTCACGGTAGCCCCACTCCGTTCCGCGCTCCGCAATAGCGAAATCGGACGGCGAGTAATAATGCACCGAAAGAATGGTCTTGTCGTCGTCGGGCATTACTATACCCTCGCAGGAGCGGTCGATATCCGTCCAGTAACCCGCCAGTAAAAGATAACGGTTTTTGTTGTTCTTCCCTGATTTGCGTATAAGCTCGGTGAACTCGGCGTTCATTTTGTTGATAAGCTCACAGCCCTTTTCCGTGCCGAGATCGTCAAACCCGATCTCATTCATCGACTCGAATATCAGCTTGTTTGAATAGTCGCCAAAACGGTCGGCGATCTGCGACCATATCGCCTTGTACTTCTCCATAGTGCCGTCGTAGTCCACGGAGGCTTTGCGTATCCATTCGCCGTCATGGTGAAGATTGATGATGACGAACATATCCTCCTCAACACACCAGTCGACAATCTCCTGCACTCTCGCGAACCACGGCTCGCGTATTATGTAATCGGGAGCGGCGTCCGTGTGCTCGCCCCACGAAACGGGAATGCGTATCGTATCAAAGCCCTGCGACTTTATATACGTAATCAGCTCGCGCTGCGTTAGCTGATTGCCCCACGAGGTCTCGTATTTCAAATCGTCGCCGTTTCCGTTTATCGGATCAAGAGTGTTGCCGAGGTTCCAGCCCATTCCCATCATGTCCACAAACTCCTGCGCCGATTTTGTGTTGACAGTGTTTCCTTTCAGAGCGGCACTGCAGCCCGTGCAGCTTATCACTATCACAAGCGTTAAAAATACAGATAAAAGTTTTTTCATAATAGCTCCTTTTTATTTCGGTTTATTTTGTATATTATATCATACAGAGACGATTTCAACAATCGGGGTTTGCAATATTTCACACAATTTTCACATTTCTCTTGACTATACTAAATCAGAATTTATGTTAGCAACTTAATAACTTAACTCTCGTCAATGTTTGAAGGTCATTAAGCTAAATAATAATTACGATAACCCACAAAGCCGCTTTACGCGTCGCGCTTGTAGACAATTTTGTCATATTAAATCAAAAAGCTTGTGCAAATTTAACAAAAAGTTCTGTTAGTGATTGAAATTCTTTGCTGGAAATGTTATAATTTTTATAGTAACAAATCTCTTTATAAAGGAGTTTTCGATATGACCAAGAATAAAGCAAACAATCAGAAAACCTCGATAAGGACGCAAATGATATTGATAGTGAGCCTTGTGTTTACACTGTTGATAATAGGAACAGTAACGGCGGGCATTATTTCGGGCTATATAGGAATTGAAAATACCGTAAACGCCGATCTCGTAACTATTCAGCAGTTCTCCGACCATACGTTTTCCGTAGCGCTCGCGCAGGCGCGCGCCGAAGCGCTCAAACCTGCCGCGGAGTTTGACAGGACCGTCGCGCTCGGCGTAAACAACGGACTGAAATACGCGGATAGAATGCTGGAGGGAAGCATTTTCCTCGAGTGCGGAGTAGTTACAAAAACCGGCGAGACCCGTACCACATACGATCTCTTTTTCGACGAGCGCATACCGCAGCTGGACTGCGTTCAAAAAGTTCTTGCAAATGAAAGCGAAGATACGTACGCCGAGATTTCCTCAACGATAGATCTCGGTGGAAATCTGCGGTTCGTGCTTGCCGTGCCGTGCAAATCGGGCGCATTTCTCCTGACGATAGACGGCTCGTATTTCAGCGACCTTATCTCCGATAAAAAGGTCGGAACGACAGGCAATATTTTCCTTATCGACAATAACGGAAAGATGATCGCGAATGCAGATTCCGAGATAGTATCGGCACAGACCAACTACATAGAAATGGCTAATGCGGAAAGCGCTTACCGCTCCACCGCCGAGATGTTTCAAAAGATGACGGGAGGCGAAACGGGCGTTTCCAAGTTCAGCTATAACGGCGTGAAAAACATCTGCGCCTACGGAACGGTCAACGGCTCGAACGGATGGGCATACGGTGTTACCGCGCCCGAAAGCGAAATGCTGTCGGCAATGGTCATGATAATCATTGCGCTTATCGTGTGCTCTCTTGTATTTCTCGCGGGCGGTATCGTCGCGATATCCGCGTATGCCAACAAGATGTCCAAACCCATCATGAAGATGTCCAAGCGTATGACCCTCATGGCGCGCGGAGACCTGTACACACCTATCGACAACATCAACCGCACGGACGAGATCGGCGTGCTGGCTTACGAATTCGGCGGAACGCTCGTATCGCTGAAATCCTATATTCGAGACCTCGGTGAAGTACTTCACGAGATGTCCCGCGGAAATATGCTTGCCATGCCGCAAATCGAATATGACGGCGATTTCAGCTCTATCGAGAAATCGCTCAAAAAAATACAGAAGTCTTTGAACCACACATTCAGCGAGATCAACAAATCATCCAACCTTGTAGCGAAGGAAGCCAATCAGGTCTCCGCGGACGCGCAGAGCCTTGCGAACGGCGCAGCTGAACAGTCCGAGGTAATCCGGTCGCTTATGGACATGCTCGCGAAACTTTCCGAAGCTTCAGCCGAAAACTCCAAGACCACCAAAAACGCCGAAGAGAACGCGGTCAAGGCGGGCGAACAGGTCAAATACTGCAACGAAAAAATGTTAAACGCTTCGGACGCGATGGCCGAGATCACCAACTCAGCGTTGCAAATCGAAAAGATAATCGCAACCATCGAGGACATTGCATACCAGACGAACATTCTCGCACTGAACGCCGAGATCGAGGCAGCGGCAGCGGGACCCGCGGGCAAGGGCTTTGCGGTAGTAGCGGACGAGGTGCGCAATCTCGCGAACAAGTCCGACAAAGCGGCAAAGGCGACCAAACAGCTTATCGAAAGTTCGCTCGAATCGGTTAACCGCGGCTCGGACGTTGTAAATATGGTATCCAATCAGCTCAACGAGTCCACAGAAGTAGTTCTCCATGCCGTTGAAGATATGAAAACTGTCAACGCAGCCGTTCAGCAAGAGAAGGAGAATATGCGCGAGATATCCGAAAGTATCGCGCAGATTAACCGCGTCGTACAGTCCAACACCGACACCTCCGCCAAAAGCGCGGAAACGAGCCGCGCACTCTCCGTTCAAGCGGAAAACCTCAAGTCGCTTATGTCCAACTTCCAATGCAGAGAAAGCGCGGACTAACAAAATCATCGCAAAAAATTCCCCGAAAGAAATCTTTCGGGGAATTTTTTGCGGAAATTTTTATCCGACGGCAAGCCCGCCGTTCTTGACCGTAATGTGAATGGTATCTCCCTGTTTGAGCTTATCGGCAAGTATCTCCCGCGCGATAAGCGTTTCTAGATTGCGCTGCATATAACGCTTGAGCGGACGCGCGCCGAAGCTTGGGTCATAGCTCTCGTCAACTATAAGTTGTTTAGCCTCATCGGAAATTTCAAGCGAAAGCTGCTTATCTTTGAGCCGCTTTGCGAGGTCGACAGCCTGCAAATTGATAATACCGAATATCTCCGTTTTGGTAAGCGGCTTGTAAAATACGATCTCGTCCAGACGGTTAAGAAACTCGGGACGGAACGACTGTTTCAGCAGCCTGTCGACGCTGCTCCGAGCCTCCCCGGTTATCTGCCCGTCCTCATCAATACCGTCAAGAATAAACTGCGAGCCAAGGTTAGAGGTCAAAATAATTATCGTGTTCTTGAAATCGATAGTGCGCCCCTGACTATCGGTAACTCTGCCGTCGTCAAGAATTTGCAGCAGCACATTGAACACGTCGGGGTGAGCCTTTTCCACCTCGTCGAACAGCACAACGGAGTACGGCTTGCGGCGAACCGCGTCTGTAAGCTGACCGCCCTCCTCATAGCCGACATATCCGGGAGGTGCGCCTATTAAGCGGCTAACGGTGTGCTTCTCCATATATTCGCTCATATCCAGACGGATAATGTTGTGCTCGTCGTCAAACAGCGACTCCGCGAGCGCCTTTGCAAGCTCGGTCTTGCCCACGCCCGTAGGACCAAGAAACAGGAAAGAGCCAAGCGGCTTTCTCGGGTCGTTGATACCCGCGCGCGAACGCATAATGCTTTCGGTCACGCGGGACACCGCCTCCTCCTGACCCATAACGCGCTTATGCAGGGTATCGGCAAGATGAAGTATCTTTTCGCGCTCGCCCTCAACCAATTTCTCCACGGGTATCCCCGTCCAGCGACCGACGATACGCGCTATCTCCTCGTCCGTAACTTTATTGCGGAGCAGCGAGCTTGCCTTTGCCTCCTCCGCCAACTCCTCCTCATGCTGCAAATCACCCTGTAACTTCGGCAGTTTTCCGTACATCAGCTCGGCAGCCTTGTTAAGATCGTTCTCGCGCTTTGCCTTTTCGATGTCCGCGTTTGTCTGCTCTATCTCCTTACGCAGGTCTTGAACCTTGGAGATAGCGTTCTTCTCGTTCTCCCACTTCGCTTTCATAGCGTTGAAGCTATCGCGTTTCTCCGCGAGCTCCTTCTGGATATCCGCCAAATGCTCCTGCGATAGCTTGTCGGTCTCCTTTTTCAGAGCGGCTTCTTCAATTTCGAGCTGCATTATCCCGCGCGATATCTCGTCAAGCTCCTGCGGCATACTGTCCATTTCGGTGCGTATCATAGCGCACGCCTCGTCAACAAGGTCTATCGCCTTGTCGGGAAGGAAACGATCTGTGATATAGCGGTTCGACAGCGTAGCCGCTGCGATTATCGCGTTATCGTGAATCTTTACGCCGTGGAATACCTCGTACCGCTCTTTAAGTCCGCGCAGTATCGAGATCGTGTCCTCGACGGTAGGCTCGTCGACAAGCACAGTCTGAAAACGTCTTTCCAGCGCGGGGTCTTTCTCGATATACTTCGAGTACTCGTCGAGAGTTGTCGCGCCGATACAGTGCAGCTCGCCGCGCGCCAGCATGGGCTTTAAAAGGTTGCCCGCGTCCATAGCGCCCGAGGTCTTGCCCGCGCCGACTATCAGATGCAACTCGTCGATAAACAGGATTATCCGCCCGTCCGACTTCTTTACCTCGTTCAGCACGGCTTTCAAACGCTCCTCGAATTCGCCCTGATACTTAGCGCCCGCGATAAGCGCGCCCATATCCAGCGAAAACAGCTTGCGGTCTTTAAGGTTAGCGGGAACATCACCGCGCACTATTCGCAGCGCCAGACCCTCAGCGATAGCGGTCTTGCCGACGCCCGGCTCGCCGATAAGGCAGGGGTTGTTTTTCGTCTTTCGCGAAAGTATGCGAATAACGTTGCGTATCTCGGAGTCACGCCCGATAACGGGGTCGAGCTTGTTCTGCCGCGCCAACTCCACCAAGTCTTGACCATATTTTTTGAGTACGTCGTAGGTTTCTTCGGGATTCTGAGAGGTGACGCGCTGATTTCCGCGTATATCCTGTAAGGCTTTCAGCAACGCGTTTTTATCGACGTTAAAGCTCTTGAATATCCCCTTGACGTCGCTGTCGGGCACTTCGATAAGCGCCAGCAGCAAATGCTCCACAGAAACGTATTCGTCCTTCATTCGCTGCGCCTGCTTTTCCGCCTCGACAAGAACCTCGCTGAGCTCACGCGAAGGGTAAATATCGCCACGACCACCGCCCGTAACGCGCGGCATACCCTCGACAAACTTCAGCGCCGCCGTCTTTATCCCGTTCGCGTCGATACCCATTTTCGTGAATATCTGCGGGATAAGCCCGCCCTCCTCCGCGAGGAGAGCATACAATAAATGCATCTGCTCAACGCAGTTGTTCTGATACGAAACCGACAAGTCCTGCGCGGACTGTATGGCTTCAAGTGATTTCTGAGTTAATTTGTTAGCATTCATAAAATTGCCTCCTTTTATTGAACTGATATATCAAACACCTGTTTCCCTGTCAAATTCGGCAAGAAATTCTTCCATAAAAGAATGACGTGACTCGGCGATTTTCCTAGCCGCCGCAGTATTCATCTCATTTTTTAAAAGCAGGAGCTTGTCGTGAAAATGTTGTATAGATAATTCCAATGCTCTTCCGCTCCGCCCACCAAATGCGAATGTTCGCGCAATGCCGACCGCACCGATAGCGTCTAATCTGTCCGCGTCCTGGACTATTTTCGCTTCGATCGAAGGCGGTATCTTACCTCTGTTTTTGCTGAACGATACTGAGTTTATTATCCGGCATATCTGCTCGGCTTCATCCTGATTTACTCCATTTTGTTTTAAAAACAATCGTGCGTTGGCGTTATTCTCCGTATTGAACAATTTGCTGCCGTCAGCGTCGTGAAGCAGCGCAGCTAAAGCGATGATATACCTGTTACATTTAGGTTCGTCTTGAGTTATCAGCAGAGCGTTGCGGTATACTCTTATCGAGTGTTCCGCGTCGTGGCCGTCGCAATTATTTTTAAACAACTCCCGAATAAAACAAACAGCCCTATCAATTACCGAATCATTCATAACCATCACCTCTTAATTCCGTCCTAAACAATAACGCTTTGTTTTGATATCTGTGCGCGGTAATATTTTTCGACAGTGAGCTCTGCGATTTCGGTATCGGGGAGCTCGGCGAAATATGCTTTCATTGCCCCGTCGAACATTGCCATATACTCCGCGACCGCCGTGCCCAGCTCGTCGTCGGTGATATGGTCGCGCGGCATATTCAGGGTTCGCTCGAAGCGTCCGTCCGATATCGTATATACGATATCATTGGATAATTTGTCCGCGATATACTTCTGCTCCAATGCCGCCCAGCAGCGGAAAAATCCCATAAGATCGGCAATAAGCTGCGCATTCTGCGTCCGGAATGATACGCGGAGCTCGCCCGCGCGCTTGCCGTTTTCGGAATAGATCTCGACCGAATATTTTACGGTCGGCTTATAGCGGTATTTCAGCGAGGTGCGCGCGGAAAGCGTGCTGCCCGTCGGCGGCTCGGCGAGCATAAACTCGCCGTTCATAGACCGTGCTAAGCTTTGAAGTATATCGCGCAGCCGCATTTCGGGGGTCGTATACGCTACCCGCTCCGCGAGTATTCGGTTTATCATCGCCGAACGCGACATTCCCTCGGTGCGCGCCAGAGCGTCGACAGCGTCTACAACGTCGTCGGACAGCACAAGGCTGTATATGCTCTTGTTCATGTGTTCACCTCCCGCAATTTTGTCCTCTCTGTTAATAATTGTAGCATAGTTTTAATAATTTGTCAAGCAGATTTAATAAAAATGTTCACAAATTTTTAAGGTATTTTTTGACATATTCAATTTTCAATGAGCTTTTCCCACGTCCGTTCCGCGTATTTTTGTTTTGAAACGTTTCATCACAGCGCAAAAAACCGCTTAAAACGCTATCCGAAAAGGCCTTTCTCCTTCGCAGGGGCAGGCATCCCGTTACGAAGATCGCTAGCATACGCCGTAATTGGTGAGACCCGTTGACGCTTGCCTTGACAAAAACCGTGCAATACACTGTATTTCAAGGGGGTTCTGTCCGAGTTTACTCTCACTTCCGAATTGCGGCAGGGCTGCCGACTTTACATCGATATCCTTTGCGGTTGCCTTTTACGTTTTCCTTGGTGTTGGGTAAAGTTTAGCATTCGGGTGAGTGCAATTTACTGCAAGCTTTTACTAACAAAAAACAGTGCCGAGCGTTCGTTCCGGCACTGTTTTTTTACTCTTCGATTGTATCTTCGTCGGGGCGGGGCTGCGGTTCGAGGGAGATGTTGAGTGATTTTGTGTTGCATAACGGACATTCCGTTTCACTCTCTTTCAGACAAGAAAAACAGTTTGGACACCATTTTATTTCCATATATCAGACCTCACGAATATTTTTATATTTTCATTATATCACGGTACACTAATATTGTCAAGTGTTTTTTAACTGTATAGTCTATTTTTTAATCTTATACTTCTATTGTAAAATAGTATTAAGAGGTGATTATTTTGCATTATGTTGATTATAAAGAAGTCGGAAAAAGGATTGCGGAACGGCGCAGAGATCTGGGGCTAAAGCAATGGCAGGTCAATGAAATGGCGGGGCTGTGCAACAACTATCTTTCCAATGTTGAACGCGCCACTACCGTTATAAGCATTGACGTACTGATGAAGATATGCGCGGCGCTCGATACCACTCCCGACGCGCTTTTGCTTGGAGCGGTCGTCGACGAGGATAACGATTATCTGCGCTCTATGACTAACCGCCTGAAACAGATGTCCTCGCAGCAGGCGCGGCTCGCGCTCAGTCTTATGGACTGGATAATTTCGCAAAAGCTGTGAAAAATCCCCCCTTAGTCGGGGGGATACGTTATAAATGCAGTCAATAGATTTTTGTCCTTTTTTTGACGATACCGATTATAAACACGACCGCTGAGCTTATTACCAGATTTATCGCTAACTCGACAAGAAAATTCAATCCGACCATTCCCGTAACAACAAACAGCAGAATATTTTCCGCCATGCCGCTTTCCGACGCCATGCCGTTGACGATCTCCATAAAGAACATAAAGCAGCCAAGCAGGAAAACGCCCGTATTGACTATCGGCGCGGCTATACCCGATACTATGACGGCGGCGGTGCGGTTTTTCTTTTCGACCGCCGTGTAGAGAAGCCCCGCGCACAAGCCCGCAAGCGTACCCTTGAGCAGCACCGTAACGAGCGTCGCAGGAACGCTTATCGCCATAAACGCGGCTACGTCGGGCGTAAACATTACGATAACCCCGAATATGAAGCCGAGCCACGCGCCCGCCTTCCAACCGTACAGCGCCGCGCCGATAATGATCGGCACAAGCGTCAGCGTAATGCTGAACGGTCCCAATCTTATGCCGCTCGCGAATAACTGGAGCACCGCCACAAGAGCGGTGAGCATTCCCATTCCGACTATCGTCTGCGTTTTTATGCCGCGGTTCGGTTTGCGCGGTTCTCCCAGATTAAAATTGATATCCATAATTACTCCTTTGCTGACACTCGGCAATATTGCCGATGCATCGCTGTTTAACGGTTACTTATTCTTTTTATATATCTCAAGCAAGCCCTCTAAAATAAGGTTTTCGTCAATCGCGAAATCGGTCTTGCAGAGGGGCTTTATTACGGACGAATAGCCGCCTGTCGCGATAACGGTACATTTTTCGCCGATCTCGCGCTCGAAGCTCTCGATCATTCCGTCGAGCATGAACGCCGTACCGTTGAGAAGTCCCGAACGCATACAATCGATAGTGTTCGTGCCGATCACCTTTTTTATCGGATCGCCCGTTACTCCTACAAGCGGAAGTGCGGCTGTCTTTGCAGCGAGAGCCTCCGCGGATATCTTCACGCCAGGGGCAATAATGCCGCCTATGAACGCGCCCGTTTTGTCGACGGCAAGAATTTTTGTCGCCGTGCCGAGGTCGATAACGATAGCGGGCAGGGGATAACGCTCCTTTGCGCCTACCGCTACCGCAGCCATGTCCGCGCCGAGAGACGCTGGCTCGTCGATCTTGATGTTAAGTCCCGTTTTTATTCCGGGGCCTACTGTCATTACCTTACAGCCGCATATTTTCTCGACAGCGGCGCGGAGCTGTCCCGTGACGGGCGGAACTACCGATGACAATATCGCGCCGTCGATA
Organism: uncultured Oscillospiraceae bacterium; assembly: GCA_910587465.1. GTDB lineage: Bacteria > Bacillota > Clostridia > Oscillospirales > Ruminococcaceae > CAG-115. The sequence continues at coordinate 19,482 of CAJUMS010000006.1, read as the reverse complement.
TCGCCGAAACGGATATCGTACAGGCGGAGTATGTCCGCGAGTGATATCGCGTACTGATCCTCCATTCGCGAACGGTCGGTCGAGATACGCGACTCGAATATAAGCTGCCCGCTTTCGTCAAAGCCGCCGAACTGAGTGTTGGTGTTGCCTACGTCTATTGTAAGTATCATGGTTGGTCCTCCCGTTGATGTATTTGTATTTTTTATTCGGTCATAAATAAAGTCTGTATTTTACGCGGTATTCGTTGAACAGCTTTTTCCGTCTCGGGCGAAAACGGGTACTCGAGCCCCCAATTATAATACTCCATATGAAAGTCCACAAAGCCCAGCCTTTGCAGATCGTCCATTTCCTTTTTGATCTTGTGCAGCTCGACCGCACTTCCGACCGCTGCCGTGATATTCAGCGCTGCACATATTGCCATGTACACAAACGGCGTGATATTCGCCGGAAACTTTATGCGGATAACACCCGCTCGTTTCGCCTTAACAAGCGTTATCACCGAAGATACGACAAACCATAGCGCCGCCGCAGTCATCAGGCAGATCAAAATTATATCCCATACGTTCATGCGCTGTCCTCCCTTGATGTGTTACCTTATTATACCACGTTTTTTTGGAAAAATCAATTGTTCTTATTTGCGGAGAAAGCCGCTGTCTCTTTCGGGCAAGCCGTTTTCGTCGGAGATGTAACGCTCCGCTTTCATGTGGAGGTCGTACTTTTCGCGCAGCTCGGCGATCTCTTTCATCATGGGCGAGGCGTGGTGCAGGTCGAGCGCCTGCTGATCTTCCCAGATGTCGATAAGCAGCACGGTCTCGGGGTCGCTCATCGGGAGGAAGTACTCGTATCGGAGATTTCCGCGCTCTTGACGTATGCGCTCGGCAATTCCGCGGCGCTCCATTTGCTCGGCAAATTTACGCGCCGCGCCGTTTTTGCCCGTATAGTATAAATTCATTACAAGGCTCATTTTGCGCTCCTTATTTTTTATCCTCTAATATCATATCTATATGCTCGATACCGTCGTCGTCGAAGGGATCGGAGCACTGCACGAATCCGAATTTCTCATAAAAGCCCTTGGCGTAATGCTGCGCCATGATTTTCAGCTTGTTCGTGTTATACTTCTCCAAAGCGAATTTTATGCCCTCGCGCATGATGACCGCGCCGTAGCCTTGTCCGCGCCGCACGGTGATTATTCTCCCGACCGAAGCCTCCTCGAACGCTACACCCTTGTCGAGAGTGCGCAGGTACGCGATAATTCCATTTTCGTCGCGAAGCCAAATGTGGTAAGCGTCTCTGTCCTTGTCATCAAGCTCGCGGTAGGGGCATTTCTGCTCCACGACAAAGATGTCCACACGCGCTTGAATTATATCGTAAAGCTCATCGGTCGACAGCTCTGTGAAATGTTTGATCATCAATTCCATTGTTTTAATCCTTCTGTATTTTATTTGCGTGCGCATTGTATTCCTCCGCGAGTATTCCGTAAACGCAGGTGTCGCAGATACCCGCGTTGTTAAAATCGGCTTGTCGGAGAGTGCCCTCATACTTCATTCCGCACTTCTCCATTACCCTGCCCGAGTTGGGATTTCGCGGGTCGTGCTCCGAGTAAACACGGTTTACGCCGACCTCCTCAAAAAAGAACCTTATCACCGCCGACAGCGCTTCGCTCGTGTAACCGCGCCGCCACCATTTTTCTCCGATACAATAGCCGATCTCGACGCTCCGAGCTCTTTCGTTGAACGCGACAGCGCCCATTGAACCGATAGGCTCGCCAAGCTCTTTGAGCACTATCGCCCAATCGTAAGTATCAGTTTTCTTGTAGTTTTCCAACTGAAAATTTATGTAATCGCGCATTGCCGAAATATCGCGGTAGGTTTCCCAGCGCAGGAACTTTGTTACCGCGTCGCTTGACGTCCAGTTTTTGAACGCGGCTTCGGCATCGCTTTCGGTAAATCTGCGAAGTATCAGCCGCTCCGTTTCGAGTGTTATTGTGCCTTTGTGTTCCATATTATCACCTCTTGTTAATCATTACCTTATTATATCATAACGGGTATTTTTTGTCAATCTTTGGATTTTTTGTTCGGGTGTTGACAAAATTAAAATATTGTGCTATATTATGATATTGAAGTTAAATAGGTTTTCCGAAAAGTCGGTCACCTAAAAAATTGATGCCCCCGTATTGCCTTACGGTGGTATCTTTTTGTGTACGCTAGGCTCTTTGCCGACTACTTTTCACCGTCGAGCTATTTACAGATGAAGTAAGAATAGATACCTGCTATGACGGAAAGTATGAATTCGAATATATTTTCCAAGTCAATCACCTACTTCCCGAAAATACTCGGTAGGACGCCGGCTCATTCATTATATCACGATCGACAGGAAAAGTCAAATTTTACTATATTTCAAAATCGTATTTTTTCGCTCTTTTTCAACAAAATATTCATATATCCGAAATTGAAAGGAGCGATCTTTTATGAATATATCTAATCAGGAATACGGCAAGCTTGCCAAGCGGCATTCACATCCGTCGGCAATGTACAAGACAATTCCGATGGCGTTTGTTATCGGCGGAGGAATATGCGTGCTCGGCGAGGCACTGCTGAATATGTATCAGTCGTTCGGGCTCGATCCCGACGAGTCGGGAATGTGGACCTCTATGACGCTTATCTTCCTGTCCGCAATGTTTACGGGATTGAAACTCTACGACCGCATAGCTCAGCACGCGGGCGCGGGTACTCTCGTGCCTATTACGGGTTTCGCGAACTCGGTCGTATCGCCCGCGCTGGACTTTAAAAGCGAGGGGTATGTGCTCGGACTGGGCGCTAAGATGTTTGTTATCGCGGGTCCCGTAATAGTATACGGTATTTCGGCTTCGATAGTCTACGGAATTATTTACTATATAACCACGCTGTTTTAAGGGGGATATTATGGCAATTTGCGAGGGAAAAACGTTTAAATTCGGCAACGCCTCGATATCCGAGTGGGCTTCCGTAGTCGGCAAGGTAGAGGGCGAGGGTCCGCATGGTGATGAATTTGACGAGGTACTGGAGGACAACAAGGATAATATGGACACATGGGAGCAGGCGGAGGCTCAGTTACAGAAGAAGGCGCTGCAACACGCCATGGACAAGGCTAAGCTCTGTCCCGAAAAAATGGATCTGATATTCGCGGGAGACCTGCTCAATCAGTGTACAGGCTCGTCTTACGGGCTGAAGGACTTTTATATCCCGTTTCTGGGAGTGTACGGCGCTTGCTCGACGTTCGCGGAGTGCCTGCTGCTGTCGGCTTGTATGGTCAACGCGGGATATGTTGACAACTGCTCGGCGGTGACAAGCTCGCACTTCTCGTCGGCGGAGCGGCAGTTCCGTTTTCCGCTGAACTACGGCGGTGTGCGTACTCCTACGTCTCAATGGACGGCTACCGCGGCGGGAGCGGCAATACTCAACTCGGCGCTTAAACCGCCGTATATCCGTTCGGGAACTGTCGGAAAAATTCAGGATATGGGTATCACTGACCTGAACAATATGGGCGCGGCAATGGCGGGTGCGGCTTACGATACGATCTCGCGGCACTTCAAACACACGGGTACTCATCCCGAAAGCTTTGATGTTATCGTGACGGGCGATCTCGGACAGGTCGGCAGCGATATGCTGTACGAGTTGTTTCAGCGCGACGGCGTTTCATTAAAGGAGCATCATCAGGACTGCGGACTGCTGATCTACGACAGGGAGCGTCAGGACGTTCACGCGGGCGGCTCGGGCTGCGGCTGCTCGGCTTCGATGATGTGCGCGCATTTTCTTAAACGCGTTAAAAGCGGAGAATTGAAACGTGTACTGTATGTCGCGACGGGCGCGCTGATGTCGCCGACTATTGTGCAGCAGGGCGGCTCGATCCCGGGTATCGCGCACGCGGTAGAGATAAGTTACACTTGATAGGGGGCAAATTTATGGATATGTTTATGGAATATGTCTGGGCGTTTGTGATAGGCGGACTGCTGTGCGCTGTCGGACAGGTGCTTATTGATTTAACAAAGCTTACGCCCGCGCGAATTCTTACGGCTTATGTGGTCGCGGGTGTTGTGCTCGGCGGGCTGGGCTGGTATCAGCCTATTGTCGACTTTGCGGGCGGCGGCGCGACTGTGCCGCTGACGGGATTCGGTCATCTGCTCGCGAAGGGAGTTCGCAAGGCGGTCGATATGAATGGATTTATCGGGATATTTATGGGCGGATTTACCTCGGCGGCGGTCGGAATATCCGCGGCGATATTTTTCGGACTTATTGCGGCGCTTATATTCAAGAGCGGAAGTAAGATCAACGAGGCGTAGCGGTAATGATATAAAAACGGGGGCTTGGCGCTCCCGTTTTTGTTATATTGTGATCTCTATCAGGTTGTTTTCAAAACCTTCGATACAGCTCTCGTAATAGCCGTCGCCCGTGTGGCGCGGTCCGCTCGTCACTTTGAAGCCTGCGGCTTGCAGTTCTCGGGTAAGTTCGTTGACGCGCTCGGGGCTGCCGACGGAGAACGCGATATGCGCATAGCCCGTGCGGAACGGAGTTTTTTCGGTATCGTCAAGCTCGGGACGGGTCATAATTTCGAGCCTTGCGCCGTTGGAAAAGCTGAGGAAATATGAGCGGAAATTCGTTGTCGGATTGTGATAGCCGTCGTTGGATACCGCGCCGAAATATTTAGTGAAAAAGTCCTTTGCAGCCTCAAGGTCGTTTACGTACAGCGCAATGTGTTCTATATGCATTTGCGTCCTCCAAGTATGATATCACGGAGCTGCGAGGGGGTCTCCGCAATGTGGGCGGGGGTAAATTGTTCGAGCTCGGCGCGGTCGCGGAAGCCCCAGAGCACTCCGCAGCCGTCAATATCCGCGTTTAGAGAGGTCTGCATATCCACGCCGCTGTCTCCGACATAAAGGGGCTTACAGCCCTTGACCGCGTATTTTTCGGCGAGGTACAGCGCTGCCTTTGGGTCGGGCTTGGTCGCGTAGCCGAGACCCGCTCCGACTATCTCAGCGAGAGTATCGCCGTAAAACGAACGCAACAGGTTTTCCGAGAAAACGTAGTCCTTGTTGGTGTTGCAGACCGCGGTAATGCCGTGCGCTTTTAGCTCCGCGAGGAGCTCGGGCATACCATCGTAGGGCTTGGTGCGGTCGGATTTGTGTTGATCGTAATACTTGACGAAAAGGGTATGCACGCGCTCCAATGTCTCGGGGGAGGAGCCCGGTGGGCATATCCGCTCGATAAGCTTGGGAATTCCGTTGCCGACAAAGTAACGGTATTTTTCCTCGGCATAGGTGGGAAAGCCCATTTGCTCAAGGGTGTGATTTCCCGCCGCGGCTAGGTCGCCGAGGGTGTTCAGCAATGTGCCGTCAAGGTCAAAAATAATAGGGTTATAATTCATAATTGCTCCTTTAATTTAAAATAGCAAGCTCCGCACCGTGCAGGCTGCCCTTTGTGGTCTTGGCTATGTGGTTTTTATATACATCGCGGAGGTCGTTCTGCTTTTTTCGCGCCTGTGCCATCTGCTGCACGTTTCCGAGCACGATATAGTAAACAGCGTACAGCGCTGCAAAGCCGAAGACGCAGAGCGTTACTATCGCCCATTTCGGCAGCTTTTTTATAAGTTTCATAGGATCACCTCAGTTATCTTTGCCGTGCCGACGCGCTTGCCCTCGAACGTCAGCTCAATCTCCGCGCGCTCGGAAAGGCGCTGTTTCAGTTGTTCGCGTTCGCTATCGTCGCAGCATATCGAAAATTCGCAGATGTCGTTTTTGTGTACAAGATAAATGTGGACTTCCTCGTCGGCGAACTTGGCGGTGAGGACATTGCCCTCACGCAGGTACGGGGAGCGGATAACCGCCAGCTTTATGTCGGTAGGGGGATAGACGAGATTATCGACCTCGTTTGTGGGAACAAAGTTGCTGAGAAACAGTTTGGCGTAAGCTAATCGTAAAAACGCAACAATAACAAATAACGGATATAACCCCGACACCGCGCAAAACACCGCAAACGTTGCCGCCGAATTAGCCGCCCAGACTGCGGCATACTCCGTCAAACACAAAAATATCAGTAAAATCAGGCATATAAATGACAGCCATAGCCAATCGTTCAGTATGGAAAACGGGTTATAATTGAGTGCCAGTTTTTGTCCGCAATTGCCGCAATGAAATACCATTTCCCATGAGAAAAGCCACAAATTGTCCTTTGCGAGTTTTTTTCGGGTGTTATAAGCGGTGGCGATCCCCGGGAAATCGTTTCGTGTAGAGCGTTTATTGATAAAGCAATAGTCCTCTTTGACAGACGCGGGCGTATAGTTGTCAAATCCCGCCGGATATGTAAAATTCGATTTTGGAGATACCGTATAGCTGAGAATACGCTTTTTTGAGATAAGGTAGAACTCCCGTCCGACGACAGTTGATAATGTGCGCTTTGGAAGCAGTTCTTTTGTCGGCGGAACAAGCTCGAGCTTTTTTCCGCAGCACGGGCAGATACGTTTATTTTTCGGCAGCATACGTCCTCCTTAGTATATCTCCGTCTGCAATACGTTCGAGTAGATAATGCCGCGCTTTGGCGCTACTCCCTCGGCGGTGAAAAGCTCCGATACCGTGAGAAATTCGTAACCGTCGTTCAGCAGCGCGGGAATAATAAGGTCGAGCGCGGAGACGGTCCGGGAGTTGCCGCGCATATCGTGCAGCAGGATAATACTTCCGTTTTTCGCCTGCGCGAGAATTTTTTCGGCGCGCATTTCGGCGGTCACCTCGTCGAGCCAATCCTCCGCGCCTATGCCCGCTATGAATATCTTGTCGATATTGTCGAGCATAACGTTGTTCACGGCGATATAGGGCGGACGGAAAAAGCGCGGTACTTCACCTGTTATTTCCTTTATTTTGCTGTCGGTGAATTCTGTTTCGGCGCGTATCTCCTCGGCGGTGAGCTCGGTCATTGCCGTGTGAGTGCGGCTGTGACTGCACAGCTCGCAGCCGTGACCAAACGCCGCGCGGGATACCTCGGCGCTCTCGGGGGTGATATTATCGCCGACAAGGAAAAACGCGGCAGGTATGCCGTATTTTTTCAGCTTTTCAAGTACCCGAGGAGTAGTATCGGTGTTCGGTCCGTCGTCGAATGTCAGTGCGATATGCTTTTTCATAACGTTCTCCTATAAGCTGCGTGCTTTAATTACTTAAATTTCACGGTATTTTCTTCATATTTTAATTATAACTCATAAAAAATGCTCTGTCAACCTTGAAATTCCAATAAAGATATGTTATAATAGAATAGATGTATTATTTTCTATAATTGAAAGGATTTTGTTTATGTTTACAAAAGAACAATTTGAAGCGCAGCTCGCCGAGCTGGTAAAGAAACAGGAGGCGCTGCTTGACAAGCCCAATCCCAAGACGGACTTTTACAACGGTATTTACGACCGCTACGAGAACCCCGTGCTCACCGCGGCTCATGCGCCTATCCTCTGGCGCTATGACCTTGACTACTCGACCAATCCCAATCTTCAGGAGAGACTGGGTGTGAACGCGGTAATGAACTCGGGAGCTATCTATCTTAACGGCAAGTACTGTTTAATCGCTCGCGTTGAGGGCTCGGACAGAAAGAGCTTTTTCGCGGTAGCTGAGAGCGACAAGCCTACCGAGGGCTTCCGTTTCCGCGATTATCCCGTGCAGCTCCCCGATACCTGTCCCGAGGAGACCAACGTCTACGATATGCGCGTTACTCAGCATGAGGACGGCTGGATATACGGCGTGTTCTGCTCCGAGAGCAAGGATACCACGTCCAACGACCTTTCGGCTGCCGTGGCGCAGGCGGGTATCGTCCGCACTAAGGATTTGGTTACTTGGGAGCGTTTGCCGAACCTTATCTCCAAGTCGCCGCAGCAGAGAAACGTTTGTCTGCACCCGGAATTTGTTGACGGGAAGTACGCGTTCTATACACGTCCGCAGGACGATTTTATTCAGACGGGCAGCGGCGGGGGCGTTTGTTTTGCGCTCTGTGAGGACATCACAAATCCCGTGCTCTGCACCGACGAGAAGGTCATCTCTCCCAGAGTTTACCACACGCTCACCGAGGTGAAGAACGGCGCGGGCGCTGTGCCGATAAAAACCCCAAAGGGCTGGATACACATCGCGCACGGCGTGAGAAATACAGCGGCGGGTCTGCGGTACGTTATCTACGTGTTCGCGACAGACCTTAAAGACCCGTCTAAGCTTATCGCTTCGCCGTCGGGGCTGTTTATAGCTCCGCACGGCATCGAGAGAGTGGGCGATGTTTCCAATGTATGCTTCACGAACGGCTGTATCGTCAAAGACGATAATGTGTATATCTACTACGCGTCCTCCGACACAAGACTTCACGTTGCCTCCACGACGATCGAGAAGCTGATGGATTACACCTTCAATACTCCCGAGGATCCGCACCGCTCGGCTGACTGCGTAAAACAGCGCTGCGAGCTTATCCGCAAAAATCTCGAAAACGGAGCGAAAAGCATATAATGGAGTTCTTCGATCTCTATTCCGTCAACAGGCAGCCGCTGGGAAGGAAGGTACTCAGGGGTGCGCCTATCCCGCACGGCGAATATCATATCGTCGTGCAGGTGATGACTATCAACACCAACGGCGAGATACTGCTGACACAGCGCGTTCCCGAAAAGACCAGCGGAGGCAAATGGGAATGCTCGGGCGGCTGTGCCGTTTCGGGAGAAACAAGCCGTGAGGCGGCTGTGCGCGAGCTTTTTGAGGAAACGGGTATACGGGCGGACGAGGACGAGCTTGATCTCGAATGGTCGCTGACTACCGACAGTATGCTGCGTGACTTCTATATTCTGGTAAAGGATGTGCCGCTCAGCGCTATGCGTTTGCAGTCTATTGAGGTATGCGCGGCTAAATGGGTGAGCTTCGAGCGACTGTGCGAAATGGCGAGGTGCGGACAGACCACGCGCACCGTCGCGCGCTGGCTCGATAACCGCGGTACGGAGCTGCTCGCAATCACTTCACGAGCATAAAGGCATAATTCGGCAAGTTAAGGTCAAACCGAAAGCTCCGCTGTTCCAAAGGACGCGCGGGCTTTCGGCTTATTAAGATGTTCTACACAAACTTCAAAAGGGGACAAATATTGGATAAGAAAACCACTATCGCAAAAATAAAATCTCTTGCTAAAAGCGGCGAGTGCATGGGCAATTCCATTGAAGAGGTGTTCGCGCGGTGCTATTCCGCGGCGGAGAAAACGCTTGGGATAACTCCGTTTGACGAGCAGCTTTCGGCGGCTTTGTCGCTGTCGGAGGGCAGAATGGTGCAGATGCAGACGGGCGAGGGCAAAACGCTCTGCGCGGTGTTTGCGGCGTGCTATGAGGCGCTGAATAACGGTCGGGTGCATATACTCACATTCAACGATTACCTCGCAGACCGTGACTGTAACTGGATGCGCCCTATATACGACGAGCTTGGAGTGACTGTGGGGTGTATTACCGAGATCACTCCTCGGAGGGAACGAAAGGCGCTGTATCAAAAGCAGGTACTGTACATTACCGCGAAAGAGGCGGGGTTTGATTATCTCCGCGATTTCGTCTGCTTTGATACGGAGGAGACTGTGTTCCCCGAAAAATTGAATTTTGCGATAGTTGACGAGGCGGACAGTATTCTTATCGACGAGGCGAGAATACCGTTGGTTATTGCGGGCGACGTTGCCGTAAAGGAAAACGGCGACGTTAGAGCAGTCTACGATAAGGTCTCGGCGCTCGGCGAGAACGATTTTTCGGTCGACGAGGATACTCGGAATGTTTATCTCACCGACAGCGGCGCGGACAAAGCGGAGGAAATATTCGGCTGCAACATCTACGCCGCGGACGGCGCGGAACTGCTGGCGAAGATATGCGCGTGTCTGAAGGCGCGCGAGGAGCTTGCCGAAAACAAGGACTACATTGTTAAGGACGGAAATATACTGATCGTGGACGAGTTCACGGGAAGATCCGCGCCGGGACGCGTGTTCCCGGGAGAATTACAGGCGGCGGTCGAGGCTAAGCACGGTCTAAAGATCACTTCGCGCGGACGAATTATGGGCAATATCGCGTTACAGTACTTTGCACGGCTGTATCCGAAGATTTCGGGTATGACGGGCACCGCCGAGGCGGCGCGCGAGGAATTTGAGAAAATTTACGGCATACTCACCGACGTTATCCCGACAAGGCTGCCCTGCGCGAGAATTGATAAGCCGCTCGAATTATACTATGACGAGACCGAAAAGCGCAAGGCTATTATCACAGCAATAAAGGACGCGGCGGATATTCAACGTCCCGTGCTTGTGGGCAGCGAGAGCATTGAGGAAAGCGAGAGCATTGCCGAGGACTTAAGGAAGCTCGGTATCGAATGCAGGGTTCTCAACGCGAAAAACAACGCGGAGGAGGCGGCAATTATCGCGAAAGCGGGCGAACGCGGCGCGGTCACGATCTCTACGAATATGGCCGGGCGCGGCGTTGATATAAAGCTCGGCGGCGTTGATAGCGCAGACAAGGATTTTGTGGTCGGGGTCGGCGGTTTGTTAGTATTAGCGACTTCGATGCGCGAGAGCTCGCGTATCACCAAGCAGCTGCGCGGTCGTGCGGGGCGGCAGGGCGACGTCGGCGAGAGCAGATTTTTCGCGTCGCTCGACGACGGCATTATGCAGAAGAACGAGCTGAAAAAGCTTGCAGGGCGGCATTATCCCTCCGCGAAGATCGAAGGTGCGCTTACCGATAAAACGCTTCTGAAAGAGGCGGAGCGCGTTCAGCGTATCTCCGAGGGTGATACGTTCGATGAGCGCGTCAACTTAATGAAGTATACCATGATAGGCGAAAAGCACCGCAATACGACCTTTGCGAGGAGAAGCTCGCTGCTCGACGGCAGCTATAACTCGGAAATGTGGCAGAAGAACGCGGTTGACTTGTATCAAAAGGCACTGGAGAGGTTTCCCGAGGACGAATTGCAGAGACTGCAAAACAGGGTGCTTGCGGCGTTGCTGAATGAGTTCCACAGCGACTATCTGGACTACACGGCTTATCTGCGCGAGGGTATCCATTTGACGCAGGTTGCGGGCAGAAATCCCGCGGAGGAATACAACATCGCGTGTGAGGAATATTACGAGAGCGCCGCGGCTTCAATTCCCGAACGAATGACCGAGAAGCTGGAGGACGTGCTTGAGTGCGCAAGTCTTGCCGACTATGCCATTGATATGCCTACTCGGACGTATACGTATCTGCTGAACGATATGGGCGAGGAATTCAAGGCTAAGCCCATTCTGATGGGAATGTTCGACGACTACGAGGAAGAGGCGGAAAAACTGTCGGACAGTCCCGTAGAAAATAACGAGGAAGAACCCGAGAAAAAAGGATTTTTCGGGAAGCTGTTTGGAAAGAAAAAGTAATTATGGCTATTGGATCGATTGGAGCTACCGTGTGCGCTATCGCCACTCCCGCGGCTGTCGGAGGGATATCGGTGGTGAGGATATCGGGAGAAAACGCGTTTGCCGTCGCGGAGACGGTATTTAAGCCCGTCTCGGGAAAAAAAGTTGCCGAAATGCGCGGTTATACCGCCGCATACGGAAAGATATGTGACGGAGAGGAGCGCCTTGACGACGGAGTTCTGCTGGTGTTCAAAGCGCCGCATTCATACACGGGCGAGGACGTCTGCGAGATATCCTGTCACGGAGGTATCTACGTCACGCGGCGGGTGCTCACAGCTTGTCTGAAGGCGGGCGCGGAACCCGCGGCGGCAGGGGAATTTACAAAGCGCGCGCTGCTGAACGGCAAGATGTCATTGACGCAGGCGGAGGCGGTCGCGGATATAATCTCGGCGCAGGGAGAGCAGCTGCTGGCTTGCTCGAACAGTCAGCGCGAGGGTGCTCTGTACCGCCGCGCGGAGAGGATCGCCGAAATGATAATGGACGTTTCGGCGCAGATATCCGCTTGGATAGATTATCCCGAGGACGATACGCCCGTGGTCACCGAGAAGTGGCTGACGGAACGGCTTACAGCGGTCAAGGCGGAGTTTGACGAGCTGCTTTCAGGCTACGATACGGGGCGGCTTATCCGCGACGGTATATCGTGCGCAATCGTCGGCAAACCTAATGTGGGTAAATCGACGATAATGAATTTGCTGTCGGGAAGCCGGCGGAGCATTGTAAGCGACGTTGAGGGAACTACGCGCGATATCGTCGAGGAGACGGTCAATTTATGCGGCGCGGTGCTGCTGATAGCGGACTGCGCCGGAATTCGCGAAACCGAGGACGAGGTGGAGAAGATCGGCGTGCAGATAATGCTTGAAAAGCTCCGAAACGCGGATATCGTGCTGGCGGTCTTTGACGGCTCACGGCGGCTCTCCGACGAGGATTGGCGGCTATTCGGGCTTCTGAAGGATAAGGTCGTGATACCCGTCGTCAACAAGAACGATCTTGAGAACGTGATTGAAATCGAGGAGCTGGAAAGCCGTCTCGGAAAAGCTGTGACCGTCTCGGCTAAGGACGAAGGCTGCGCGGATGTTCTCGGCAGGGAGATCGCCTCTCGGCTCGATCTGGACAGTCTGAACGCGAATTCGGGATTTCTCGCGAACGAGCGGCAGAGAGCCTGCGTAATACGCGCCGCCGCTGCCGTGGATAATGCGCTTTCGGGAACGCTCGCGGGGATAACTCCCGACGCGGTGGGCGTCGACCTCGAACAGGCGCTTGACGCGGTGTACGAGCTGTCGGGCAGAAAGGCGAGCGAGGAGGTCATCGCGGAGGTCTTTAAGAGGTTCTGTGTGGGAAAGTAATTACGGGAGATACAGCTTATGAACGTTTTAATTATTGGCTGCGGAATGGTCGGATCGGCGTTGGCGGAAACGCTTGACGAAAGAGGTCACGACGTTTCGGTCATTGACAAGAACGGGGCGAAATTTGACTCGCTGTCGCCGAAATTCGGCGGGTTTACCACAACGGGTGTGCCGATAGATCAGGACGTGCTGAAGCGCGCGGGAATACAGACCTGCGACGCGCTGTTCGCGGTCACGGCTCAGGACGATATGAATATCATGGTGTCGCAGCTGGCAAGACAGACGTTCAAGGTGCCGAAGATATTCGCAAGAATAACGGATATCGAAAAGGGAAAGGTTTTTGAGCAGCTCGGGGTCAACGTCATTTGTCCGACTAAACTCACGGTAAGCGCGGCTTGCGCGGCTGTCGAGGATGACGACGGAGTGATCGACGAGCTTAATTTCGAGAACCATACCGTGCATTTTTCGACGATAGACATTCCCGAAGAGTTTATCGGCGCGATACCCGACGATATTCAATACGAGGGCGAGGAAATGCTGTTCGGCGTGCTCCGCGCAGGGTCGGGGCTGATATTGTATCGCGGTCAGCCTATCAACTTTATTGAAGGGGATAAGCTGATATTCGCCAAAAAGGCATAACAGGGGGTGCAGCTCTTGAAAGCAATAATTGTCGGCGGCGGCAAGGTCGGGTTTTATCTTGCTAAATCGCTGCCCGAACGCGGGTATTCCGTTGCGATAATCGAACAGGACAGAGAACAGAGCCGTTACTGCGCAAACAATCTCGATGCGGAGGTGAGCTGCGGAAACGGCACTACCGTGGAAGCGCTCGAGGCTTGCGGGGCGGATAAGGTGGACTGCGTTATAGCGGTCATGGGGCAGGACGAGAGCAATCTCGTGTGCTGCCAGATAGCAAAATATAAATTCGGCGTGAAAAAGACTATCGCAAAGGTCAACAATCCCAAGAACGCGGACGCACTAAAAGAGCTGGGCGTGGATATCGTCATCTCGGCGACCGACAATATTATTCAGACGCTCGAGTTTGAGGTCGACCTCAGCGCAATGAAAAAGCTGTTACAGCTCGACGGCGAGGACGCGTCGCTTATGGAGCTCACCGTGCCGAAAAACTACGCGCTGGAGGGCAAGAAGCTTATGGACCTCAATCTTCCCGCGGGGTGTCTTATCGCTTGTATTACGCGCGGTACAAAAACAGTTATCCCGTCCGGTCAGACTACGCTCCAAAGCGGCGACGTGGCGCTTGTGGTGATGATGAATTCGGCGGAAAAGGAGCTGCGTAAGGCGCTTAAAATAAAGGACTGAGCTATGATAAAGGTTATAGGCTTTGATATCGGCGGAACTCTTATGGAATACAAGGATATGCCGTTCTGCTGGCTGGATTATTACGAAAACGCGCTCGATACGGCGGCGAAAAAGCTGCACTTGCCTCTGACAAGCGAACGGAAGATACGCACTCTTGAGGTGCTGCGCTCGTTCAACCCGAAGATGAACTACCGCGAAGCGGACTACTCGCCCGAACATATTTTCGGGGCGGCTTGCGCGGATTGGGATTTTGAGTATGACCTTGAACGGGTCATCGGGGAGTTTTTCGCGGCGTTTCATCTAACGGCGTATATTTATCCCGACACGCTGCCCATTCTGAATGAGTTGAAGGCGGCGGGGTATAGAATCGCGGCGCTTACGGATGTAGCTACGGCAATGCCCGACAAGCTGCATAAGAGTTACTTCCCCGAACTTATGCCGTATTTTGATTTGTATGTTTCGTCAATCTCGTGCGGTTGGAGAAAGCCAAATCCGAAAGGGCTGAACGATATCGCGGAGCATTTTGAGATTGCGACGGACGAGATGATATATATCGGCGACGAGCGGAAGGATATCGAATGCGCACACCGTTTTGGCTGCAAGGGAGTGCTTATCGACAGGCGGGGCAGGGGAGCGGAATTCGGGCAGGACTATACGGTCACGGATTTGAACGGATTGAAAAAATACTGTAAATAAGGAGAAAAATATGGGATTATTTAAGAAAAACAATGCGTCGAAAGGGGAAAAGAGAGACATCGGAAACTTCGCGGGATTTGCGCTGTTATCCGAGCCCAGACTTGACAAGGAAAAGTTTTTTGCCGATCTGAAGGCTGACTGGGATATTGACGTTCCGGACGATCCCGAACCCGAGGACGACGTAATCTATGCAGACGTTAACGGGTACAGAGTGGTGGTGGGACTTATGCCCGCGCCCGTTCCCGACGGCGAGGCGGAGTACTGGGCTAAGGGAAATTATATGTGGCAGGACGCGGTAGAGGTCGCGGCTTCTCATAAGGCGCATGCAATAATCGCTATCCTCGGAAAAGAGGACGATCTCATTGAAAAGGGCAAGCTGTTTGTAAAGGCAGTATGTGCGATCATGAAGCAGGAGACCGCCGTTGCGTTCTACAACGAGGGCGCGGTGTTCCCGCCGAAGATGTATCTCGATTTTGCCGGTCTGATGAGCGATGGTCACGTTCCCGTACTCAACCTTGTATGGCTCGGGATATTCAGCGATGGAAAGCAGTCGGGCGTGTATACATACGGTATGCGACGTATGGGCAAGGAGGAAATGGAGGTCTATATTGAAGCGGATAAGGCGGACTTTAACGAGCTGCGCGAGTTCATGCTGACGATAGCATCCTATGTCCTCGAAACTGGCGCAACGCTCCGCGACGGCGAAACGATAGGCTTTACCGAGGAGCAGAAACTCCCGATCACGCTCAGCAAGGGCGTCGCCGTTGACGGGAATACTCTTAAAATCGGCTACGAAAAGTAATTTTTGCGATAATACAAAGATACGAGGGTAGAATATGGACGAGAAGAAAGCTGTCGGGAGAAAGCCGACCAAGTCTAAGAGCACTAAGAAAGCCGAGAGCTCAGCACCTAAGAAAAACGTGCAGGGCGACGTTATCTTCGCGCTGGATATAGGAACTCGGACAGTCGTAGGCGTACTCGCGCGGAAAACTCCGCAGGGCTGCAAGATACTCGATATGGAAACGGTCGTTCACGAAAAGCGTTCTATGGCGGACGGACAGATCGAGGATATCAAGGCTGTTTCGGGCGATATCAAGAAGGTAAAGCGGGCGCTTGAGGCTCGCAACCGTATTCAGCTCCGCGACGTGTGCGTGGCGGCGGCGGGACGCGCGCTGAGGACTATGCGCGCGGCGTGGGAGTATAAGCTCCCCGAAAACAAGATCATCACCGCCGAGGCTCTGAAAGCAACGGAGCTTGACGCGGTGCGCCGCACCTGTTACAGCTTCTCAAAGGACAACGACACGGCAACTTTCTACTGCGTCGGGCATAACGTCATCTCGCTCTCATTGGACGGCTTTAAGGTGAATAAGCCCGAGGGTCACCGCGGCGAAAAGCTGGTGACGGAGATAATCGCAGCATTTCTGCCCGCATATGTGGTGGAGAGCCTTTGCGCGGCGGTCTACGGCGCAAACCTCGAGGTCGCGAATATCACGCTGGAACCAATCGCGGCTATGAACGCGGTCATTCCGCAGGAGCTGCGGCTTATCAATATCGCGCTGTGCGATATCGGCGCGGGCACGTCCGACGTTGCGGTCTCACGCGACGGCAGTGTGGTGGCTTACGGAATGGCGACTACCGCGGGCGACGAGATCACCGAAACGATAATGAGAGAGCTGCTGGTCGACTTCAACACCGCGGAGATGCTGAAAACCTCCGACGACAAGGAGATCGCGTTCAAGGATATACTGCTGCGCGAAAATAAGGTCACTCGCGAGCGTATTGATCAGATAATCGCGCCCGCGGCGCATGAGCTTGCGAGGGTCATTGCCGAGGAGATAATCACCGCGAACGCCGTTCCTCCGCAAGCTATCTTCCTCGTGGGCGGCGGCAGTAAGCTGAAAAATCTCGCGCCGCTGGTGGCCGAGGAACTAAAGGTAGATTCGACGCGCGTTATCACAGGCAGACGCGAGCTGTTGCGAGGCATAATCGCACCGGACGAAATGCCGCTTGACGCGGAGCATTCAACGCCGCTCGGTATCGCTGTCAGCGCGGGGGAGGGAGTATCCTACGACTTCACGACAATCACCGTAAACGGCAAAAAGCTGCATACCCTTGATACCAACAGACTTACGGTTTTCGAACTTATGGGATTTGCGAAGATCAAGCCCGAGGATATGATAGCGGGGTCGGGAAAGCCGCTCTCGTTCACGCTTTCGGGAGAGAAGATCACTCTGCGCGGCGGTCACGCAAAGCCGTCGGAGGTCATTGTGAACGGCGATCCCGCGTCGATGAACACCGTTGTCACAAAGGGCGACGTGGTGACGATAGTCCCCGCCGAGAACGGCGCGGACGCGGCGGCGCATTTGTCGGACTACTTCGATCTGAATACGATACGCGCGTTTACCGTCGTGCTTTTCGGAAACAAGCAGCGCGCAGGTAAATACATACTGATAAACGGCAGGGAGGTCACCGCCGACCGCCGTATATGGGAGGGCGACGAGATAGCGCTCGTGCAGACGGAAAGCATTTCCGAGCTTCTGGGATATCTCGGTATAAAGGAAAAGGTACTGCTGAACGGTATGCCGCCCGCTCCCGAGGATATGCTGAAAAGCGGCGATATCATAACTTACGAAAACCCGCCTGTTGTTGAGCCTGTTATGGTTGAGGAAAAAGTTCCCGAGCTTGTTACTGTTCCTCCCGCTCCCGTGCAAAGTGCTACCGCTGAACCGAGCGGACCAATGATCACGGTAAACGGTATCGAAACCGAATTCCCCGCGCGCGGAGACGGCAAGCCGCCTATCTTCCTTGACGTTGCGGCGGCATTCTCGGACGACCCGACGGAGCTTCTGGCTCACGCGGAGACTATCACCGTAAACGGAAAGATTGCACGACTTGATGAGGAAATACATGACGGAGACGTTATCATTATAGAATGATGTTATAATTATAGAATAATAAAGGGAAGATATGGAAAAATACGCGAAAATTATTGTTGCTCTGCTGTTGGCGGGAGCGGTTTGCTCCTGCTCAAGAATACCGAATTATATACCGCCCGATGCCGATGACAGCTCGGGCAGCTCCGAAAGTGTGAGCGAGCCGGCGGTGGCAGAGCCTAACGAGTTTGTTACAAGCGAGTTCACTATTACGAAAAAGGACTACACCGCAAAGCTGAACGCGGAAGGCGGACTGTTCAACGGGGGAGAGCTGCTCGACGGCGAGGACAACGGGGTGTTTGACGGAAAGGGCTTTGTGCGGCTCAACAAGGGTGGCTCACTCTCGCATATCGTGACCACCTCCGCGCCGCAACACTACCGCATAATCATTGCGGCGCGCTCGGAGGGCGGCGCTTCGGTCTCGCTGCAATACTCGGATATGATACAGGGAACATACTATATCCCGCCTTATGACGACAGCGAATTTGACAACGGCGACTACGACTTCAAGTACTACGGCGTGGACAACGTTTATCTGACCTCGGGCAGCAACTCGCTCAAGTTCACCGTTGAGGAGGGCATGATCGATATCGACTATCTGTTCGTGGAAAGCTCCGACGCGGTTAGCGATAAGCGCTATTCCGTCGGCAATGCCTGTGTAAACCCGAACTCCTCCTTGACTGCTGTCGATTTTATGCAATATCTTACGGAGCTGTACGGTAAGAAAATACTCACCGCGCAGAACGTCACTATCGGCACTAACGCGGAGATAGACGCTATTTTTAAAGAAACGGGAAGATATCCCGCGATACGCGCGGGTGAGCTCGCTATGACCGTGCTGACCGACGAGGAAAGTGTAAAAAGAGCCGAAAAGGAGATCGAGCTTGCGCTGCAATGGAGCAAGGACGGCGGTATCTGCGCGTATACATGGCACTGGTACTCGCCGAATTCTCTTCACGGAACCGCGCCGAGAGATTTTTCGCTTGAGGGGCTGTTTGATAATCAGAACGTCTCCGATATCGCTATGTTCAGCGACGCGGAGATTAAGGCATTAAAGGATAACAACTATATCGAGGACGATCTCATCGCGCTGCTGGAGGCTATCGACAAGATCGCCGAGCAGCTGAAAAAGTTTGATCAGCAGGATATCCCGCTGATCTTCGAGCCTGTTCCCGACGCGGATTCCGGGCTGTACTGGTGGGGCAACGACGCGGAAACCTACAAGCAGCTCTGGACGATTATGTTCGACAGGCTGTGCGTTTATCACGGGTTGAAAAATCTTATCTGGGTGTGGAACGGCAGCAATATAGATTATTACCCAGGAAATCAATATGTGGATATTATCGGGCAGAGCTTTTACGAAAAGTCAAAGTCGTCGTTTGCGGGAAGATTTACCGCGCTCGGCGAAATGGATACCGCAAGGAAGATACAGACAATCACCGCCTGCGATACGCCGCCAAATCTCGACTTTATGTACCGCGACAACGCCATGTGGCTGTGGACGGCGGTCGGAAGCGGGGAATTTATTATCAACGAGAACGGCTTGCTCGTCGAGACCTACAACAACCGTTCCTCGCTGAATTATTTCTATAATCATGAGCTTACCGTTACGCGCGATGAACTGAAATGATCGTTTAACATTTTTAAACATTTTCCCCGAGGGCACAGAGAAACGTTCTCTATGGTCTCGGGGGATTTTTTAAGGCAACACCGCACAAAGCAGCAGAAATCCGCTGCCCAAAATAACAGAGT
>CAJUMS010000005.1:65061-68351 GCA_910587465.1 uncultured Oscillospiraceae bacterium | reverse complement strand
CGAACCCACGCGACCAGCTTGGAAGGCTGGGATTCTACCATTGAACTACACCCGCAAATTTAATGCTTTATTATTATACCATAAATTTTATGAATTGTCAAGTGTTTTTTGACAATTTTTTATCCACGAATGAATTCTTTAATACAAGAAGCGGCGATGTCGAAACACCGCCGCAGTAGATGTAACCTATCAAATAAACGCGAAATTGGATTTACCGCTCTTCTTAACGGAGTACATCGCGTCGTCTGCTTTACCGATAAGGTACTCAACACGAGTGTTGTAGTCGTCCTTGATGACCGCAATACCTATCGAAACGCTGACTGTAAGACGTTCTCCGACATCCGCATCAAAGCCGCTGTCAAGTTTTGCAATGATATCCTGAGCAATCTGCGCCGGGTCGTTGGTCTCTGCATTTCTCAACATAACGATAAACTCGTCTCCGCCGTATCTGCCCGCAAATCCTATACCGTCGGTCGCTTCTCTTAGTGTCTTGGCCACAAACTTGAGCACCTGGTCGCCCGTTGCGTGGCTGTAATTATCGTTGTAGTGCTTGAAGTCGTCGACGTCGATAAACAGAACCGCCATTTCGGACTTACGCATCTCGGAAAGTGAAATCTCGTTGTCAATCTGCGACTCTATCGTCTCACGGTTGTACAACTCGGTAAGAGCGTCGTAGCTTGCGCGCTCGGTAAGCTGCTGCTCGGACTTCTTTGCGCGGTCGATATCAACCATAACGCCTACTACCTTTAACGGCTTGCCGTCCTTATCCTTAAGTGTGGCAGTTCTCATAAGAACCCAGATAAAATCGCCGTAAATATTCTTGATACGGTACTCGTTGCGCTCAAAATTCTTCCCCTTTTCAAGAGCGTCAAGATCTGATCTGTATCTGTCCGCATCGTCGGGGTGAACCTTTGCTTTAAGCAGAAAACTGTCGCCGAAGTGGTCGGACGGAGCGCGATAACTGAACTTCTTATTGAAGTTATTGGAGAACATGACCTCGTTGGTCTTGAAGTTCCACTCAAAAATGATGTTATCCGACATGTCGGAGATAGTTCTGTATCTGTCCTCGCTGACAACGATCTCATCAACAAGATTGTTGAACGCACGGGACATCTGACCGTACTCGTTGGTACTTACGGTACCGATACGCGCCTCGTGATCGCCGCGGCGGATCTTCTCCAACGTTTCTTCAATCCTCTTAAGAGGACCGGTGACTGCCTTAGCGACAAAGATAACCACAACTATGCTGACAACGGAAAGCAGACCTGCGACTGCAATTATAGGTGAGAGCGAACCCGTGGAGAATATGCCGCTTTTGTTCGAGGGGCAGCTTACGATTGCAGTAAGACCGTCCGCACCGCCGACGTTGATCATTGTGCCAAGGTTATGACCGCTGCTGTTTGTGTAGTCAATAATCTCGGTAGGCGTACCCTCTGTGAGGTTAGCTATTCTGTCAACTATCGCGCTTGTATACTGTCTGTCAAGGTAATTATTGATATTAGAGCCCGACGACCAGTTAAGTCTGGAGTCGACAACGATAATGCGTCCTTGATTATAAAAACTTACGCTATCCGCAAATCTGGCAAGTATGGAGATGTCATAGGAAATAAACAAAGTGCTCTTACCTATTTTTCTCTTAATAAACATTGTTGAATTTGAGCCGGTAGCGCTCGTAACATCGTCGAAATACAGAACATCGTCCTTAAATTCGGAATAGCTTGCAAAATTCTCAAACGTCTTACCGGCATTCTTGCCGTGAATAATGTTTCCGCTCTCATCAACTATGCTTACATCGCTGACAAAAGAGTTATCGCCCACAAATCTCGCGATAAAATCAGCGGCTCTGTCAAAATTCTTAGCCTGCTCGGCGGAAGCCTTTAGCTCGGGAAATGACGCGAGCGTCTCAAGATCAGACTTGGATGTTTCCAATAGCGTCTGCAAAGATGAAGTCTGATTCTGCGCCATACTTCTCAGTTCATTGCGGAACTGTGCATCGGCGTCCTGTCCTACGAGGAAATTCGTAAGAACTGCGTAAACTATCATGGGAATGACCGCGAAGCAGATAGCCGCGATCATTATCATCGTTTTGACTTTCATTATGTTCTCCCCATTTCTGCTTTAAAAATTTAGCTATAATTCATTATATCACAAAAAAATTAATCTGTAAACACTTAAACCAACGTTCTTAACTTTTTTTTAAATTTTTATGAATTTTCAACAAATTAATATTTTTTATTTTGTAAAAGTTATAATTGCTAATTAAAAAATATACAAATACTTGCTTTTTAGCTATTGATTAAAAAAAAATTTTATGGTATAATGTATTCAGCGATTATCTGCGCAGTTATTCGTAAAGGAGTTGGAATTATGGGATATGTTCTTAAAGGCAACAAATACAGGCTGGTCGACAACCGTTCATTCGAGCTGCCGCTGCCCGTAAAATATGAATTGCTAAAAGAGGACAGTACTATCGCGGAATACGAGATCTCGGATGACGAAACGGTCTCCTGCCGCATAATTACCAAATATAAGGAAGAGATGATTACACCCATAAATCGTCCGCTTGATATTTCGGATATCTATTATTTCTTTTCCTGCCGTGTTTTTCAAGACAAAACGCCGTTTACGCTGACAGAGCTCTCCCTGCTTGGTCTGGAAAGGTATAACGTCTATGATATCATCAGAAAAACTAGGGGCGTTACACCATTTGATACATACTGGCTGCGTTTTGACGGCGACAAATGCGATTACGAAACGGCCAAAAACGCATGGAACAATCTTATGTCACAGGTCGGCGGAGCGGCAGCGCAGAGCGGAGCGGCAAAATCCGAGGACAATGTGCCCAAGTCCGATGCTGACGTAAACGAGATACTTCACCAGCACAAAATCGACGTTGCGGCAAAATTCGCGGCGGAGGCGGAGAACGCAAAGGCGGACCTGTCCGAGGCCGAACCCGTCTCCAACAATACAATGTCGGCGGACGAGATCGAAGCATTGCTGCTAAAGTCGGGGCTGTCCGATATTATTGCGGACGACGAACCCGATAAGTCCGAACCCGTTGAGGAGAAATCCTCAAGCGGCGGCATGATGAGCCAGGACGACATCGAGAAGATGTTGGCGGCGGCAAGCGCTCCGGAACCCGAGACTGTTGCAGAGCCCGAACCCGAGCCTGCTCCCGTTGAGGATAAGCCCGCGAGCGGCGGTAAAATGAGCCAGGACGACATCGAGAAGATGCTGGCGGCGGCAAGCGCTCCGGAACCCGAGACTGTTGCAGAGCCCGAACCCGAGCC
>CAJUMS010000005.1:0-64961 GCA_910587465.1 uncultured Oscillospiraceae bacterium | reverse complement strand
AGCCTGCTCCCGTTGAGGATAAGCCCGCGAGCGGCGGTAAAATGAGCCAGGACGATATTGAAAAGATGTTGGCGGCGGTTGGCGGCACAGTAGATGATACTGTAAACAACGTTGCCGAGGCGGCTCAGGAAACACTTGACAGCGCTCCCTCGGCTGCCGCGGAACCCGCTCCCGTTGAGGAAAAATCTACCGAAACATCGGGCGGCGGAAAGATGTCACAGGCTGATATTGAAGCACTGCTCAACGGAATGAAAGAGGACGCAACAACTTAATTTAATTTCACTGAATATTCACTTTGTTATAACACAGAATTTTATTTTGTTTTGTATAATTAATGCAACATCATTTTTGAAAGGCTTATAAATTATGAATATAAACAGTATAATGAAAACGATCGAAAACCCGCCGAGCGGGCTTGAACCCGTCAAACAGATGTTTCCCGAAAACACTCAGCAGCAGATCATGGAGCAGATGTTCCGCTTTATTGAGCTGGAACACCTGTATGAGTCTGCGATACGCGAGGTCAAGACCAAGCTGGAAATTCTTGACAGCGAATTCCGCACCAAGTTTTCATACAATCCCATTCATCACATTGAGGATCGTCTGAAATCCCCGCAGAGCATTATGGAAAAGCTCCGCAGAAAGGGCGTTCCGTTCAACGTGGACGCGGCGCGCACAAATCTTAACGATATCGCGGGCGTTCGCGTTATATGCAACTATATAGAGGATATCTACACCGTTGCCGATCTGCTCACCGCGCAGGACGACGTTAAACTCGTAAGCCGCAAGGACTACATCAAGGACCCCAAGCCTAACGGCTACCGCAGTCTGCACCTCGTTATCGAAACGCCTGTTTACCTGTCGGATAAAAAAGAGCAGGTTCATGTTGAGGTTCAGATACGCACTATCGCAATGGATTTCTGGGCAAGTCTCGAGCACGAGCTGAAATACAAGACCGACACCGAGGTCTCCGCCGATCTTGCGGCGCAGCTCAAGGAGTGCGCGGAAACAATAGCAGCTACCGATGTCAAAATGCAGCAGATATACAAAACGCTGAAAGAAATAAACTGAAAAAAGCGTTCTCACGCCACATAGCGGGAGAACGCTTAATTTTTACCTGTTGTAGAAATCATCGAGAAACTGCCTCAGCAGCACCACCGAACCGTCAATTCCGAGCGCGGAGCTGTCGAGACAGAGATGATAGTTCTGAGGAGTACCCCATCGCTTGTCGGTGTAGTAATTATAATAGGAGGTGCGCTGCTTGTCTATGCGCTTTACGTAGTCGGCAGCGTGCTTTTCACCTATCCCGTAGACCTCTATGGCGCGCTTTATCCTCACCTCGAGCGGTGCGCTTATGAAGATGTTGACCACACCTGAGAAATCACGGAGCGCGTAGTCGGCGCAGCGGCCGATAATAACGCAGGAATGCTCAGACGCGATCTTCTGAATGGCGTTGAGCTGCGCGAAAAACAGCGCGTCGTCAAACGGAACTCCGCCCTGACCGTAGGTCGTTGAGAGCAGATACAGAAAGCTGTTCGAGCGCTTCTCATCGTTCTCCTCGAAATGCGACTTGTGGATACCGCTGTCGCCCGCCGCAACGTCGAGCAGCTTGTTGTCGTAGAACTCGATCCCGAGCTGTTCGGCGAGCGTCTGACCTATCTCGCGTCCTCCGCTCCCGTATTGTCTTGTAATGGTGATGATCTTATTAGTCATAAATACCGCCTCGCTTTCGTCGGGGTATTTTTTTACCCCGTTTTATCTACTGTTATTATAGCATATTATTTCAAAGATGTCTACATTATTCACAAACTTTTATCTGATTTAAGGCGATTTTTGTTGAATTCTCACAGAAAAACAAGCGGCTTTTTAGAACAAAAATGTACAGCGCGTTACATATTACACAATTCCTTTACCGCAAAAACATTCAGGACCGCAGCAAATCCTATATTACCTTCTTCCAGCCTTATTTCGGCGTACTTCATAAGACTGTTGAGAGCCTTTTTGCGCATTACGGTCAAACGCATCATCAAAGCCTCCATACCCTCTATCGTTCCGGGATTATCATTTATGTTTTTCATACTGGCGATTTTCTCACAAAGCTGTATATCGGAAAGCAGCGCATACTTTTCGACAGCGATCTGTATCTCCTTCGTGAAATCGTAATGATGTTCTTGTATCATTTTACTTTTTTATCTCCTTTTTAGATTTAAAATATCCTATATGGATTTATTAACTATTATAACACCTTTTCGGGAAATTGTCAATACCTCTCATAAGATGTAAAATATTTATAAAGCGAATAAAACGCGCTTAAAACACATAATAACATCTTGGAGGTAGATTTATGAAAGTTAATACTATACCTATAATATTAAAATATGTGCGCACGCAAAACGGATATACACAAAAGCAAATTGGTGAGATTTTGAACACAACTCAACAACAAATCTGGAAATACGAAAGCGAAAATCCTAAAACAAGCCAAGAGATACCCGTAAGACATATTATAACGCTCGCAAAGCTTTATAATGTAAGCGCGGACTATCTGCTCGGACTGACCGACGTTCCGGAACCTTACCCGCGTTCTGAAGATGTAAACGATTAACTTTGAAAAAATCCTGAAAATCCGAAAAAACCCCTATACAATTCCGAAAAAATCCTGTATAATGAATATGTACAAAAAAATTTGACGAAACGGCGATAAAGAAAGATCGCCAAAAGATTGGCTACAACCAATCTTTAGTACAACAGGAGTTTTGATATGACTGTTCAGGATCTTTTGGCAATGCTCGGCGGGCTTGCCGTGTTTATGTTCGGAATGCATACGCTGTCTGCGGCACTGGAAAAATTTGCGGGCGGCAAGCTCGAAAACTGGCTCGAGAAGATGACTTCAAACCCCTTTAAGGGCGTGGCTCTCGGCGCAGGCGTTACGGCGCTCATTCAATCCTCGGCGGCTACCACCGTCATGCTGGTTGGATTTGTTAACTCGGGTATAATGAAGCTTTCGCAGGCTATCGGCGTTATTATGGGCGCGAATATCGGTACCACCGCGACGGGCTGGATACTCAGCCTCTCGGGTCTTAAGGGAAACGGTATAATGGCGGTTTTCAGTCCCGATTTTTTCACTCCCGTGCTTGCTATTATCGGCGTTGTGCTGGTAATGTTTACAAAATCGGACAGAAAGAGAACGTTCGGTACTATACTGCTAGGATTTTCGCTGTTGATGTTCGGTATGAATATGATGTCGAACGCGGCGGAAGGATTAAAGGATAACGCGGCTTTTCGGGAATTTATGGTAATGTTTACCAATCCGTTTCTCGGCGTACTTGTCGGAGCATTACTGACAGCAATACTGCAATCATCGTCGGTGTCTATCGGTATTTTGCAGACATTGGCACGCGAGACGGGGACCATCACCTATCAGATCGCCCTGCCGATAATCCTCGGTCAGAACATTGGCTCGTGCGTTACGGCGCTTATTTCGTCTATCGGCGCTAACAAGTCCGCAAAGCGTGTGGCTATCGTCCATCTGTACTTCAACGTTATAGGTACGATAGTGTTCCTCTCGCTGTTTTATCTGGTAAACGCGCTTATCGACCTGCCTTTTATGGAGCAGCAGCTTGAAGCTACGGGTATCGCGGTTATCCATACCTGCTTTAACCTTCTGGTCACACTGTTGTTCCTGCCGTTTACAAAGCAGCTCGAAAAACTTGCGTGCCTTACTGTCCGTGACAAGCCCGGAGACGAGGACAACGAAGTCCCGCTGCTGGACAAGCGTTTTCTTAATACCCCCTCCGTTGCTATCGAGCAGTGCAGGAATGTGGCTTTCAAAATGGCTAAGCTCACTAAGAAAACGCTGCTTATGTCGCTTGGATTGGTGACGAAGTACGATAAAGAGATTGCACAGGAGGTCGCAGACAACGAAAATACTATTGACCTCTACGAGGACAACATCGGCTCATATATTCTCAAGATATCTTCAAAAGATCTGTCCGTAAACGACAGTCAGGTCGTTTCCAATCTGCTGCACACCATCGGCGATCTGGAACGCATTTCCGACCATGCCGTGAACATAATGGAGGCAGCCGAGGAAATGCATACCAAAAAGGTTCGCTTTTCACCCGCAGCCGAAGAGGAAGTCAGCATTATGATAAAAGCGGTCACTGAAATTCTGGAGATGTCAATAAACTCGTTTACAACGTTTGACGTCGCTCTCGCAAAGGAAGTAGAACCGCTTGAGGACGTTATCGACGGTCTGCGCACCGAGCTGAAGAACCGTCATGTAAAGCGCCTGCGCGACGGCGTGTGTACAATCGAGCTTGGCTTTATCCTTCAAGACCTGCTCACGAATTTTGAGCGGGTTTCCGATCACTGCTCGAATATCGCGGTGTGCCTTATTCAGATAAAGGAAAACAGTATGGATACTCACGAGTATATGAACGAGCTGAAACGTCTGGACAAATCCGAATTCATGGATGAGTTTAATCAATATAAAGCGAAGTATATGCTGCCCGATTAAAAATATTCCGCTCCCGAAAATTTCTTCGAGAGCGGAATTTTTATCTGTTGATAAAAAGACTGCTTATGGGCAGTCTTTTCTTTTCGGGAGCTTTTTCATCCGAATATCCAACAGCGAGAATGTTCACGGGGATAATATTCTCGGGAATATCAAACTCCGCGCGGATAATGTCGGGCTTGAAATAGCATATCCACACTGTATCCAGACCGATATCCGCCGCGCATAGCATCATATGATCCGTCACGATCGACGCATCGATATCGGTGGTACGCATTCCGTCAAACGGGCGCCGCCATGCCTTTTCTCTGTCAGCGCAAACGATCACGGCAAGCGGCGCGCCATAGATATTCGCGGCTTTGCCAATCTTCTCCAGTCCGTTCTTATCGCGCACCGTTATCAGCCGCACGGGCTGCAAATTCGCGGCGGTGGGAGCCGTCTGCGCCGCCGCAAGCAGCGTTTCAAGCTGCTCGTCCGTTACGGGCTTGTCGGTGTAGCTCCTCGCCGAATAACGCTTGTTTGCCAAATCCAAAAAACTCAAAAAAAATCCTCCTGTCAATATTGATTTCAAGAGCGCTCTATGATATAATTATATCATCTATAACGGTAAAATACAAGAATGCACTTTTTTGTAATATACTTACCAAAAAGAAAGTTGGGATTGAATTGAAAACAAACTGCTCTGACGGCTATAACTGCCCGGTAGAGGCGACAATTGACCTTATCGGCGGCAAATACAAGGCGGTGATACTCTGGCATCTTATGGGCGGCTGTCTGCGTTACAGCGAGCTGCACCGCCGAGTGCCGAACGCCACAGACAAAATGCTTGCTCAGCAGCTCCGCGAGCTGGAGGCGGACGGACTGATAAGCCGCAAGGTATATCCGGTTGTGCCGCCTAAAACGGAGTATTCACTCACGGAATTCGGCAAAACCCTCACGCCTATTCTGGATGAGCTCTGTAACTGGGGGCGCGGGTATCTGGAAAATAACGGCGGTTCCTCTGAATGTAAAAAGGCTTAGGACACCCGCCCCAAGCCTTTTTGTTTACACGATGACTTTGTAGTCCTTATCCTCGACTGCCTTTTTCAGCACATCGAAATCCGTCTCTGCGCTCAGCTTTACGATTGCTGTGCCCTTTTCGTGCGATACCTCGGCGCTCTCCACCGTCGGAAGCTCTTCAAGCGCTTTCTTTACGGCAGCCTCGCAGTGATTGCACATCATACCCTCGATCTTCATAGTAACTTCCATAGTCATGTCCTCCTTATTATTTAGCGGTTTTCCGCCTTTTTGGGCTCTCAGTTTGTGATCGTGCTTTGCGTTGTAAATTTTCGTGAAATTCAGTCTTAACGCGTTAGTCACGACGCAAAAGCTTGATAAGCTCATTGCCGCCGCGCCGAACATCGGGTTCAGTCTCCAGCCGAACAGCGGTATCCATACGCCCGCCGCGAGCGGTATTCCGATAACGTTGTAGATAAACGCCCAGAACAGGTTTTCCTTGATGTTCAGCAGCGTGCTCCTTGACAGCCTTATCGCCGCGGGAACGTCCGCGAGACTGCTCTTCATCAGCACGACATCCGCCGCGTCCAACGCGATATCCGAACCCGCCCCGATAGCGATACCGATATCCGCGCGGGTAAGCGCGGGCGCGTCGTTGATACCGTCGCCGACCATTGCCGTCTTGCCTCGGCGCTTCAGCTCCTTTATAACGTCCTCCTTGCCGCCGGGGAGAACGCCCGCTATAACCTCGTCAACGCCGGCAATTTTCCCGACAGCCTCAGCGGTGCGCTTGTTGTCGCCCGTGAGCATTACCGTGCGTATGCCCATATTTTTAAGCTGAGCGATAGCCTCGGGACTGTCCTGCTTAACCGCGTCCGCCACCGCGATAATACCGATAAGCAGTCGATCTCTGCAGAAGAACAGCGGAGTTTTTCCCTCGTCCGACAGCCGCTCGGCGGTTTCACGCATCTCTCTCGAAATATCGCAGTAGGTCTCGCAAAGGCGAAGATTACCGGCAATATACTGTCGGCCGTTCAGCACTGCCGAAATGCCGTTGCCGCGTAAAACTTGAAACGAACTTGGCTCCCGCATCTCAAAGTTGAACGAACGACCATAGGAAATTATTGCCTTAGCAAGCGGGTGCTCGCTGCGCCGTTCAATCGAGAACGCGCTTTTCAGCAGCTCCTCCTCGGATACCCCGATGGGTATAACATCGCAGACCGTCGGCTCGCCGCTCGTGATCGTTCCCGTCTTGTCCAGAACTACAATCTCCGTCTTGCCTGTTTCCTCAAGCGACACAGCGGTCTTGAACAATATGCCGTTTTTCGCCCCTATTCCGTTGCCTACCATTATCGCAACGGGAGTCGCCAGTCCGAGCGCGCATGGGCAGGAGATGACGAGTACCGAGATACCGCGTTCCAGCGCATTACCCACGCCGTTTCCCGTGAACATCCATATCGCGATAGTTACAAGCGCTATTGCGATAACGGCGGGCACGAACACTCCCGAGACCTTGTCGGCTATCTTGGCGATAGGTGCTTTTGTCGCAGCCGCGTCGCTCACCATTTTGATTATCTGCGACAGCGACGTGTCCTCGCCGACGCGTCTTGCCGTGCAACGTATATAACCCGACTGGTTAATAGTAGCCGCCGAGACCTCGTCGCCAACCATCTTGTCCACGGGAATGCTCTCGCCTGTTAGCGCACTCTCGTTTATAGCGGTTTCGCCCTCAATGATTATGCCGTCCACAGGAATGCTGTCGCCGACCTTGACCGCGAAAATATCTCCGATCTTCACCTGCTCCACGGGTACGGTCACTTCCGCGCCGTCCTTTATCAGCACTGCGGTTTTCGGCGCAAGCTTCATCAGGCTTTTCAGCGCCGAAGTAGTCCGCCCCTTGGAGTAGGCTTCAAGAAGCTTGCCGAGCGTTATGAGCGTTAATATCATTCCCGCACTCTCAAAGTATAGCTCGTGCATATATGCCATCACCGTTTCGTGATCGCCGACCGCCTGAGCGCCGCTCATCACGAACATCGCGTACACCGAATACCCGAAAGCAGCAGCCGCACCGAGCGCCACCAGAGTGTCCATATTCGGAGCGCGGTGTATCATTCCCTTAAAACCGCTGACAAAGAATTTCTGATTTATCACCATGATTATCCCCGTCAGCAGCAATTGTGCCAGCGCCATTGCCACATGACCGTTCGCGAGGAACGGCGGCAGCGGCCACCCCCACATCATTCCGCCCATGGAGATGTACATCAGCACCGCCAGAAATCCCAACGACCAGAACAGCCGCTTTTTCATTTCAGGCGTTTCCCTATCGGCAAGCTCCTCCTCGCCCGATGATTTTTCCGCATCTGCGCCCTTGACGCTCGCGCCGTATCCCGCCGCCGTAACCGCATTTATTATCTCCGAAGGCTCGCCGCCCTCAACTCCCATTGAATTAGTCAGCAGGCTAACCGAGCAGGATGTCACCCCCGCAACGGCGTTCACCGCTTTCTCCACACGAGCCGAGCAAGCCGCACAGCTCATGCCTGTTACATTATACTGCTGCATAATTTATGATCACCCTATTTCATTAGCTTCTGTAATGTTGTTACCAGCTCGTCAATAACCTCATCATTCCCGCTCTTAATATTATCCGCAACGCACGTCCGTATATGCTCCGCGAGCAGCTCCTTGCTGAAAGAATTCAGCGCGGCGTTTGCGGCGGCGACCTGCACCAGTATATCCGTACAGTACGCGCTGTTTTCCACCATTTTCTTTATGCCGTTTATCTGTCCCGAAATGCGGTTCAGACGGTTTATCAGCTTTCTGTACTCGCCGTCGGAGCGCTCTTTTTTCTTTTGACAATGCGGACATTCTTTTTCCATCGTTATCCCCTCCCCTTATATTATATACCCTACTGGGGTATTTGTCAATAGTATATAAAAAATTTTTCTCATTCTTGACAACATGATCTTTGAGTGATACAATATATTATAAACATAAATTGGAGAATAAAATGAAGTTGAAAAAAATTTTACCGATAATACTCTGTCTGCTGCTGTCCGCCTGTTCGGGAAGCGCTCCCGAGGAATATTCCTACGATTTCTTCGCTATGGACACCTATATGAGCCTGACCGCTTACGGCGACAACGCCGAAAAGGGCGTTAAAGCGGCGGCAGGGCGCATTGCGGAGCTTACGCTTATGCTCTCCGTCACCGACGAAAACAGCGAGCTTTCCGCGATAAACCGCGGCGGCGTGGCAAAGGTAAGTGAGGAGACGGCGGGGCTTATCGCATTCGCGCTTGATATCGCCGATAAGACTGACGGCGCTCTAGACCCTACGGTATATCCCGTGCTCCGCGCGTGGGGGTTCACGGCGGACCAAAACCGAGTTCCCGCACCCGAGGAGATTTCGGCGCTGCTGAAAAATATCGGTCATGAGCACGTTCAAGTTGACGGGAACACAGTCGCTCTCGACAAGGGCATGATGCTTGATCTCGGCGCTGTCGCCAAAGGCTATGCAGGCGACGAAACAGAGCGTATACTGCGCGAAAACGGTATTACCTCCGCTTTGATAAACTTAGGCGGAAATATTCAGCTTGTCGGCTCTAAGCCCGACGGAACTGACTGGCGGCTTGGACTTAAAGACCCCGCGGGCACGGGTAATATCGGTGTGTTGACGGTCTCGGACTGCGCGGTTGTGACCTCGGGCAGCTACGAGCGCTGTTTTACCGCCGAAGACGGTACGGTCTACGGACACATCATCGACCCCGCAAGCGGATATCCCGCCGATAACGGTCTTATATCCGTAACGATAATCGCCGACGAGGGCAGACTCTGCGACGCGCTTTCAACTGCGCTTTTCGTAATGGGCGAGGAGTGCGCGCTCGAATATTGGCGCGAAAACAAAAACTTCGACGTTATCCTGATAACGGATAACGCCGAGGTGCTGATAACCGGGGGAGCTGCAGATAAATTTCAGTTGGACAGCGCTTACGGAAATCTTACTGTCAAGGTCGTTGAAGAATAACCACATAAAAAATCGCCGTCCCGTAACAGACGACGATCGTTTTTTACGGCTGTCATTTAAGCGCAAGTCCGTCCTTGAACGCGTTGCCGACCTTATCTCCAAGCCTGTAATAGCCGTGATTTATAGGATCGAACACAATAACGTCGAGCTTTGCGAAATCGGCATTTCCGTCCGCGCCAAGCGCGTTCTCGTCGATAGAAACGTTCTTGATCTCCCCAATATACTTGCCGCCCGGGAGCACCTCTTTAAGCTCGCACTCCAGCGCCAGCGGCAGCTCATTGATAACGGGCGCGTTGACGAATTCACTCTTCGTCACGGTAAAACCCGCTTTTTTCATTTTATCGGGAGTAGCCTTGCCCGAAACCACTCCTACATAGTCGCAGGCAGCGACATGCTTGCCGTCCGCGATGGAGATCGTAAACGCCTTGGTCTTCATAATGTTGTCGGTCGTCAGGTGCGCGCCGAGATCGATCATGACCTCGTTAGCCGCACACATTCCTCCCCACGCCGCATTCATTGCGTTGGGATTTCCGTTCTCGTCATAGGTGCCGATTATCAGCACAGGCTGAGGTGCCAAAAAGGGATTAACGCCAAAATTTTTACGCATAGCAATTCTCCTTTACAGATTTTTTTGTTTGATTATAATATTGTATCACAAACAGAACAAAAAATCAATACTTAATCAAGACCGAGCGCCTCTATTTCGGAAATGATCTCTTTTTTGCGCTCAAAAAACAACATATCCTTGTTATGCTCGAAATACTCCTTACAGCCGTAGCGGCTGATAAAGTGAGTCGCATAGGGGTTTATGGTAAGCTCGGTGACGAGAATAAGCAGTTCCTGTCCGTTCTTGTCAAACGCCTCTTCGCAGAATTTGAAAACGTTCGATAACATTCCGCTCGATTTGGTAACGCCCTTTTCAAGCGATTTCTTGCGCTTGTCAAAATCGGCTTTCACAAGCTTGAACGCCTCGGCGGCGTCCTTAGGCTGCTTTTCAATTAACGAGGCTCGCTCGTCGGAAAGCGTTTCAATGGTCGCGTGAAGAACATACTCGCGGTCGCCCGATATATTGGACGCTTTCTTTCCGACCGCTATCTCCTTTTGCTTAGCCTCGATCTGTCGGGTGAGGGAGTCCTCGAAATTCTTATCGACGGTAAAGTCGAATTTAGCAGTTTTCAGGCAGCCCATAAGCTCCGTAAGTTCGCTTTCCGACAAAAACGTTTCACGAATTACCTCGACCAGTCCGTCCAGCATAAGTCCGATAAGCGACAGCCGCTCGTCAAATTTCGCGTTCTTGGCACGCTCGGCGATCTCCTTGTCGGCCTTGCCCTCAAGAATCTTGACGACCTGATAATCCGACTTGTACTTATTGAATAGGTCGTAGTATATAGCGAAGCTTTTTGCGATCTTCTTATTCTGCAAATACTGCCCGATAAGCTGCTCGTTGACGGCAAAGCCTTTTTGCTCGTACAGCTTTATCATCTCGGACAAGTCCGACCAACCGCGCGCCGTCGCGAAGCTCTTTCCGTCGACGGTGGTCTCGATCTTGTAAAAGTCGTCCTTCTTGATATCAAGATAGGTAATGATCGCGGCGTGAACACCCTTTGCGTAGGCGTATTCCTTCCACGCGTCGTAATTCGCCTCAACGTCAATGCGCTTTAAACGGTCCCATGTAACGATATCGAACTCGCGAACGGAGTTGTTGTACTCGGGAGGATTTCCCGCAGTAACGACTATCCACCCGTCGGGAACACGGTGACGTCCGAACGTCTTATACTGCAAAAATTGCAGCATAGCGGGCGCTAACGTTTCCGAAACGCAGTTGATCTCATCAAGGAAAAGTATACCCTCGGTAACTCCCGTAAACTCGATCATATCGTAAACGCTTGCGATTATCTCGCTCATCGTGTATTCGGAAACGCTGTATTCCTCGCCGCCGTAGTTCTTCTGCACGATAAACGGCAGCCCAAGCGCAGACTGTCTAGTGTGATGTGTCATCGAGTAGCTCACCAGACCTATCTTCATCTCCTCGGCGATCTGCTCCATTATCGCGGTCTTGCCTATGCCGGGCGCACCCATAAGAAATATCGGACGCTGCTTTTCTATCGGGATAGCGAAGTTTCCGAATTTATCCTTTGTCAGATATGCTGAAACCGCATTCTTAATATCATCTTTTGCTTGTTTTATGTTCATTTTTTTACCTCCTAAAAATTTTTTGGCACTGTGCTAAATATCGTAATACTCGAATTTTATCTCGTTATGCTCGCAGAACTCCTCGACGTGCGGCGCGTGCGGAACTCCGACCACCAGCTTCGGACAGTTTTGAGCGTGAAAAAGATACACGCGCCACCATTTACATTTCTCGCTGAAATACTTCAGCTTTTTCGGAAGGCGGACATACTCCAGCGCTCCCCTGCCGTGCTGCATTGAGAAAGCGTTTGCGTCTATGTTGCTTACTTTGTCGGGAACTATTATCGCTTTCAGCGAAACACAGTCGCCAAACGCGAACTCTCCGATACTCCTCACGCTCTCGGGAATGTTGACGCTCTCCAGTGAGATCAGGTCGCAGAACGCGCTTTCGCCAATCTTTTTCAGACCCTCGGGAAGCGTGATCTTCGTTATCGTCTTGCGGAGCTCGCGGGCAGGCTCTTTTATCCTCGGCGCATGTGGAGAAAGCGCCCAATCGCCTATCTCTGTTACCTTTGCGCCGCCTATCTCCGCGGGAACGGCAAGCACGGTGCCGCTGCCCTTGTAGCCCGTGATAACGAGCGTTCCGTTGTCGTTCTTTCTGAAATTCCATTTTTTCTTCAGCTCCGTAACGGAATTTGGGTCGGCGTTAAGTTCGCGCTCCAGTTTTTTCTCGGCTTTGGCGCGTTCGGCGGCGAGGTTGGCGGTGCGATTCTTGAATTCGAGTAAGTATGCGGCACATTCGGTCTTGCCATTTTCGGTCGCGTATTGTATCATCTCGTCACGCTTTTTCGGCAGCTTCAGCCAACCGTTTTCGGCGGCAAGCTCAAGGCACGGTACGTTTCCGCTATCGATAAAGCCTTTCATCAGCTTGCCCTTGTTCATTTTGGACTGATTGAAATTTTTCAGCAAAAACCTAAAAAACCTCGGCTGCGGAAAACGCTTAAAATTTATATCCCAAAAATACTCGGTAAAGTGCAGCTTTTTACCTTTACACTCGGCTATAAGCGCATTCATCACACGGAAGAACTGCTCATCGTCAAGCTGACCGGATAACCAGCAGTAATTAAGCCAATCATCATTATTCCCACCCTCGGTCATCATTTGTATTCTGTTTTCGGGAACGGCAGCACCCTTATTTTTTAGAAACTCTATTATCTTCCATTCCTCGGAAAAATGCGCGTAGAACAAAAGCTCATCGGGCTTAAAGCCTATACTGACCGCGTTTTGGCACAGATAATTCAATGTCCGCAGACGTTCGTTAAACGGCACGAGCTGCACTCCGCAAAAACGCTTGCCTAAATTTATTATCTCCACCGTTTCACGGCGGGTCGCGGTACTCAACAAAGAAAGCGAGTAGTTTTCATCGCCGTACAGCTGATCCAAATAGACAAGCCGCGAACGACGTAATGCCGGTTTGAGCTTCTCTGCGTCAAACAAGAACTTTACTCCGCGCTCAACAAGCCCTTTAACCATTTCAAGACCGCGGTAACGGCAGGCAAGCCCCAATGCCCGCGCCGTAAAATTCACCTCGCCCATTTGTTCGAGAGCCTTGGCGACATCGGCAGGAGCGTCCTGCATAACACCCATTTCGAGTTTCTCTATTTTCTGCCAAGGCTTCAATTCCACATAGTTCATAGTTCCTCCTTGTAAACATAACGGACAACGTATTTTTTGCAGTACTCCTCGACATACTAACCGCGCGGCACGATAACGTTTTTCAGGTGCGGCGAGAAATAAAAAATGTTGTCGCTTACCGACGTTCCCTCTGCGATAGCTTTAAGCGACCGCGGAAGTTTAACCAATTCAAGAGCGGTACATTGGATTGCCGTAAGCTTGCCGATCCCGACTACACCCTCGGAAATATTCACCGAACGCAATGCCTTGCACTCGTCAAACTCTATTTCGACAATACTGTCGGGCAGCGTTATTTCCGTTATCGTCCTGAAAAACTCACGCCCGCGACACACCATGTCGTGAAAGGGCGAAAATACTTCTTTTCCTATCGCCGTGACCGCGCTTTTGCCTATCCTCGCTGGAACGGTTATCATAGTCTGCTGTCCCTTATAGTTTGTAATAACAAGCGCCCCGTCCTCGCGCATGGCAAATTCCAATCCCGAAGCGGTGGCAAGACGGGGATAAAGTTTTCCGCGGAAAGACGCTCCGGCAGTCCCGTCCAAATATACAGATCTTTGGGTTTTCCTTTTGCGGTAACCGTTTCCTTTCGCTGCTCCGAGAACTCCGCGCCGCATTTGTCAAGTTCCCGTATCATAGGCTCGTCGTCAAGCATTATTGCGTAATACAAAAGTTCTCCCAAATCAAACCCGACCCGTTCCGCATTCTCACGCAAATATTTCAGCTCTTTAATTCGCTTTTCAAATGGCAGCGGAGAGCTTTGTTCCGTCCTCGCACATCACCGGCTTGTATATTTGGGGGCGACAAAATACGGTATGGACTTGACCGAAAATTTATCGAGCAGCAAAACCTACAAATCGTCGCCGTAGCTTCCGTAGGTCTGCACCATATAATTGGTAAGCGGAGCGAAAAAATTCGCCCCTCTCCCCACAAGCGCCCTTACGCAGTCAACTCCCCGAAAACGGCACGCAATACCGAGAGCACGCGAGGAATATTCAAGTTCTCCAAGACGCGCGTATATCCGCGCTATCTCCTCGGGAGAGCAGTTTGCCGCCGTGCGCTCCAACTCCTTTGCTTTATCCGCGGGTGATAAATTTTCATAGTCCATTGTAAAACGCCTCTTTATTCCCGCGTTATCTCCACCTTGATACCCTTAGCCTTACAGTACCCCTCCGCGTAGCTTCCCTTGGGACAGTAAGCTGTCAAAATCGAACAGAAGTCCAGTGCTTCAACAGTCTGATATCTATATTCTTTGGCGAGCAGCCGCTTTAAGGACTTAGGAAGAAATATCTCTTTTAAATTCAGAGCGTTACTGAACGCTCCCGCGCCTATCTCAAGCACGCCCTCGCATAATGTAACCTTGCGAAGCTTTTTGCAGCCCGCGAACGCATACATTCCTATTCTTTTAACAGAACCGGGAACGGTTATTTCCGTAAGGGAATCGCACCCGTCAAACGCGAACGCACCGATCTCCTCAACACCCTCAGGAATTTCTATCTTCTCAAGCGACTTCAAAAAGGTAAGAGCGCCATCGCCAATAAATTTAAGAGTTTTCGGCAGTGTGAGCGATGTGATCCGCCGTCGCGCCTGCATTTGTTCGTTTGTAAAATTGGCGCTAACGGTGCCCGCGCCCACACCCGACGCGCCCGCAAACGCGCCGTTTCCAATCGCCGTGACCGTGCTTTTACCAATCGTTTCGGGAATGGTGACCTTAGTCATCAAGCCCTTGTAATTGGTGATGATAAGCGTTCCGTCCGCCTGCTCCTTATAGCTCCATATCTTTTTCAGCATGGTAACGGAATTTGGGTTTGCGTTAAGCTCGCGCATCATTTTCTTTTCGGCTTTAGCTTGTTCGGCGACGAGGTCGGCGGTGCGGTTCTTGAAGTCGAGCAGCCACGCCACACACTCGGTACGGTTCGCCATTCGCTGCGCATAATCAATCATTTCATCGCGCCGTTTGGGATTATCGAGCCAGCCCAGCCTTTCAATTACCGGCAGCGAGTCTACGGCATTACAGTCTATCAAACTACGGATAATATCTGTTTTGTTAAGCTTTTCGGTTTTGAAGTTATCGCGGAAGAAATCGAAAATTTCCGCATTCTCAAAGCGTTTTTTCGTGATGTCGTAAACCTTGCCCGTGCAGTGAAACGGTTTTCCGTCAAGCTCTGCGGCGATTGTTTTCATTACGGGAAGATAATCCTCATCCGAGAGCTTGCTCATCATCGCGCCCCACTCGTACCAATAGCTGTCCGAAGCCATTCCGCCCTCAGTAAGCCTTTTTACGCGTATTTCGGAAAGACACACGTCCTGCCTTTTAAGCTCGTCAACTATAACGGTATCCCTCGCGAAAATAGCGTAATACAGCATTTCCGACGGATAAAACGACAGCTTGTCCTTGTTTTCGCATAAATAGCGCAGTATTTCAAGCCGCTCGCCGTCGGGCAGGAGCGGCAGATATTTTTTGTTGTTCGTTACCGCCTGTTTAACAAGTTTCAAGCCCTTGCAGCAGCACGCTCCCTTGATCTGCTTGAATATTTCCAACAGATACAGCGCATAATTCGAGCGGTAATTGTCATACTTCAAGCCCGAGTAGCAGTGATAGCGCCGCTCAAGCGTTTCGTCACGTGGAATATCAAACGTCGCGCCGCAGTCAACAAGCGTTTTCACCGTTTTAAGTCCGCAGAAGCGGCAAGCCGTGCCGAGGGCGCGTGCGGTCATCTCGATATATCCAAGCTCCTTATAGGTTTTCACAAGCTCGTCAAGCGGGCTGTTTATGACAGCCTGTTCAAGTATTTCGGCTTTGTTTTCCTGCGGTATGGTCGTGTAGTCCATCAGTCCTTATTCTCCTTGTAAATATAAGGTATTTTTTTCTGTATGCAATACTCCTCGGCGCGGCTGTCGGGCTTCACCTCGACAGGCTTTTGAGCTGCCGTAATGCCTTTGTTCGCGAAATATTTTTCGGCAAGTGAGCCGCTCGGCGCAACGATACCCAACCATTCCGCACTGACAATGTTAGCGCCAATTCTTTTTAGCGAACCCGGCAGTACAAGCGTTATAAGCGCGGCGCACAGCGAAAACGCATTATCGCCGATTACTTCAACGCCCTCGGGAATTTCAAGAAATTTAAGCGAATTACACCAATATAACGCGCACCTTTCGATAGATTTAACACTTTTCGGAATAATCATCTTTTCCAGCTTGTGGCACTCGGCAAATGTGCTTTCGCTGATTTTAGCCACGCCTTCAGGAATGTTCACCGATATCAGCAATTTACAGTTCCAGAATGCCGCTCTGCCGATAGAGCGGACTGTATCGGGCAGTGTGATCTTCGTTATTGCTTCGCGTATTTCTTTTACTTCGGGCTTTATTCTCGCGGCGAACGGGCAAAACGCGTGATCGCCTATCGCAATAACGGCGTCCTTTCCTATCTTCTCGGGAACGGTCATCTCGGTGCGGTCGCCCTTGTATCCCGTGATAATTATGCCGCCCACGCATTTTTTATAGCTCCATATCTGCTTTAGTGCAGTTACGGAATTCAGGGCGGCGTTCAGCTCCCGCATCATTTTCTTTTCGGCGTTTTTCTTCTCTTTGACGAGATCGGTGGTGCGGTTTTTAAAGTTGAGCAGCCACGCCACGCACTCGTTCTTGCCGTTTTATTCGCGTATTCGATAAGCTGTGCGTTTTCGGATTTTTCAGCCAGCCGTTTTTCTCGCATATCGGCAGACAGCCGAGAGAGTTCTCGTCAATAATGCGCTGCATGGTACGCTTTTTAGTCATTCGGCTTTGATCGAAATTTTGTAAAGTGATTTCGAAAAATGACGGCTCGAAGCACCGCTTGTTGCCCCATAGCCATAAGGCCTCGGAATAGTACAGGGGCTTATCCGTTTCCGCACGCAGCATAGCCGCAACTTTTGAAAAGGTCTTGAGCGGCATCGTTTTAATCTCACGGACAAGCGCAAACCAGAGATCATAAGCGGGATTGTTCCTGTAACTTCTTCCCGTACCGTTATAAAGCACGTTATGCACATTTTCGGTGAGCGCCGCGCCGAATTATGTACCTAACGAATAATGCTCCATCATATTTCGTCCCTTCTCAGCACCAGTTTTATCGCCCAAGCGGGGACCTCGGGCACGTTATATCCCTCATCAACAAAAACGAATGCGGTGTCATAAGGCGGCATCTTCGCGGGAAAGTCGCCGTATCCGTCGGTGAAGTAGATAAGCCCTTTAAGGTTGTCAAATTCCTTGATCTCGACCAGCGAATTCACATAACTGAACACGGGACGGAAATCCGTGCCGCCGAATCCGTGGAGCTGCATATTTTTCAGATAGCCGTCGAACTCTGCCTGCGTAGTTATTTTAACGTCCTCCTGAATCGCCGCGTCACACTGGATTATGTGTAGATTTATTTTCGTGAAAAAGCTCTCGGTGGATTTGAGGATATTGTATGTTTTCTGTACGAATGTCTGCACAAGCTCTCCCGACACAGAGCCTGAAGTGTCTATGGCGATAACAAACTCGCGGATACGCTTTACGTCCTTATATTCCAGCGGTTCAATAAGCGGCATATTATCATACAGCTCCAGTCCGTAAGTGTAGAAATTGTAGTCAAATTCGTCCGGATTGATCTTCATTACTTCGCCGCGCACCGCAAATTTTTTCAGAAACCCAGTGTAGTCATATCGTTCGCGCGTTACCTCGCGAAGGTTTTGCGTGAGCAGTCCGGCGCCATACCCCTGCCGATTCCCGAACGCCTCCATATCTATCTGCATGCGCTCGGCTATGCCGCCCCAATCCTCGGAAAGCTCATAATACCTCTCGCTCTGCCATGTATTGTCGTCCTCTCCGCCAATACTATAGCGATATCCCGGTATACCGTGTTCAGCCTTTTGCTCGTCGGTCATATACCAGATCAGATGATCGTCGAATTTAAACAGCATATCCAAAGTCTTGACTGTCTTTTCCGGCAGCTTTTTATCAACAAGAAAGCGATACACCTTTTCTGCCGAAAGCATGGTAAGCTCGCCGCCGAAGCCCTCCAAAAACTGCTTCTGACGGTCCGTGCGAAGAGTGTTGAGATACGGAAGCTGAAGGTCGTTTATCGCGCTCTCAACAGCCACATCGCACGCAATATTCCATAAATCTCTGTCAACCGCGGGGTTGATGAACATATGCTTAAATACACAATGAAATACCGAGTGCAGAAAACCGCGTACCGGCAGGTTTTCCTCCACACGGTACGATGTCAGGATATGCTTAGGATCATGCAGATACACCCGTCCGTCGGTCGACGTGCAGGTAGTAAAATCGGGTTTGGAGCTGATATCGAAACGGCTCAGCGCCATGTCGAGGAACCGCAGATTTACTAACAGCTTATTCCGCGACATATTGATTATTTCCAAAGCTATTTTTTCGACTTTTTCCTGTGTTACCTCGTCAAGCATTATTTCACCTCTTTATTTCTTGAGAACACGCAGCCGCAATAATTCTGCCGGTACAGTCCATACTCGCGGGACAATTCAATTGAGCGCAGATAGCCGCCTTTCTTCTTAAAGTCGTTCGGTAAGCTCTTGACGCCGTATATCTCCGATAATTCCGCGCCGATCTCGTTAAGCTTCTGAGAATTTTTCAACGGGCTGATTGACAAAGTAGAACAGAAGTAATCAAATCCGTGCTCCGCAGCGTATTTCGCGGCGCGTTCCAGTCTCAGCCTGTAACACACAAAACACCTCTCGCCGCCCTCCGCGCACTGCTCCAATCCCTTCACCGCTCCGAAGAACTCCTCGGGATCGTATTCGTCAACGATAAGTGTTACGGAGTTCTTGACGGGCAGCTCCGCGATCAGCCGGCGCTGCTCCTCCGCGCGCTTGTCGAACTCCTCCTTCGGTGAGATATTCGGATTGTAGTACAAATCCGTTATCGAAAAGTACTGCGACAGATATTCCAGACAATAGCTCGAGCAAGGAGCGCAGCAGCTGTGCAGCAGCAGCTTCGGCGTTCCCTCGATCGTTTTCAGCAGCTCGTCAAGCTTTCGCTGATAGTTTACCTTCGGCTCGTTCATCGTTCACTTCCCCGCGTATCTATCGCGTTGCGCGACCGCGAGACTGTCACAGCGCTCATTCTCCGCATGACCCGCGTGGCCCTTTATCCAGCAGAACTCCGCTTTATGCACGTCCAGCAAGTTCAGCAGCCTCTCCCACAGATCCGGATTGAGCGCGGGCTTGCCGTCGCTTTTTTTCCAGCCGCGTTTTCGCCAGCCAACAGCCCAACCCTTGGTTATCCCGTCAACAACATACTTACTGTCGGTGGTTATCCTTACCTCACATGGGAATTTAAGCGCTTCCAGTGCTGTTATCACGCCGAGCAATTCCATACGGTTGTTGGTGGTATGAGCGTCGCCGCCGCTTATTTCCTTCTCCTTGCCATCGCAGCGCAGTATCGCGCCAAATCCACCGGGACCCGGATTACCGCTGCACGCGCCGTCACTGAAAATTTCAACAAATCTCATTTTAATACACCTCTCAATATACCCATTATACTACAAAGCCACCATAAAGTCAAGAAATCCGCCCTCTGATGAGGACGGATATTTTTCTTGAATTTGCACCGGCAATACTCTGTATCAGTTTGCGAGACCCGCTCTTTCGATACCTTCCGTAAAGTACTTTTGCAAGAAGATATACATTATCAAAATCGGCGCTATTGCCATAAGACACCCTGCCTCGACCCATACCATGTAGTCGGAGGCAAGACCGACCAAGCCTGTAAGCTTGAGCGACATTATATTCGCAAGACCCAAAATGTTCAGAGAAATAGTCTGCGAATTCGTGAAGAACATCGAGCTGATGAAGTAATCGTTCCAATACCATACGATCGAGAAGATGAAAACGGTCAGGAACGAGCTTGCCGCATTCGGAACCATAACGCTGATAAAGGTCTTGAACGGTCCGCAGCCGTCAAGATACGCCGCGTCCTCAAGCTCCTTGGGAAGCCCGCGGAAGAACTGCCTGAACAGATAAATGAACAGACCGCCGCGGATACCGTTGCCAAACAGCGCGGGGATATACATCGTAAAGTTATTGTTGATAAAGCTTACGGTGCTGCCTGTCAGCGCGTTCAGCAAGCCGAATATATCGAAGTTTCTGAACAGGTTGAACTGCGGCAGGATGATAATTTGCGGCGGTACGATGATCTGGAGGAGCACCAACGCAAACAGCGCTTTCTTTCCCTTGAACTGGAAGCGCGCAAAGCCGTAGCCTGTAATAGCGCACGACGCAACCTGCAGAACCGATGCTACAATGTTAAGCTGTATCGTGTTCCAAAGCACGTCGGGATAGTTGATCGCCTCCCAGACATCCTTAAAGTTATTAAGGCGTATGTTTTTCGGAATCCACATTACCGACGGATCATGCATTTCCGCCTGCGGACGGAGCGAAGCGCTTATCATATACATGATCGGATACAGAATTACAAACGCCAGACCGAAAATCAGAACCGCTCTGAATATAGGCCATATCCAGCCACCCACTCTGCGCCAGAAGATATAGGTGTAATGCTTGCGCTCTTCTGGGGTATAGTGAGGGTAATTCTTGATAATGCTCCAATTGGTCACACGATAATGCTTCTTGTCTCTCCTAGGCTCGCCGTCCGATGCGGAAGTACCGTTGACGGCGGAAGCAGCAGCTGCTGCTTCCTCAAGGT
This sequence comes from uncultured Oscillospiraceae bacterium, assembly GCA_910587465.1. Classification (GTDB taxonomy): domain Bacteria; phylum Bacillota; class Clostridia; order Oscillospirales; family Ruminococcaceae; genus CAG-115. The sequence continues at coordinate 43,905 of CAJUMS010000005.1, read as the reverse complement.
CGGAGGTATTTTTAATGATTTTCTCTGACAATTAAAGCACCTCCTTATTCGTTCTCGTAGTAAACAAATCTGCTTACGATCACGACGACAAGTCCCAGTATCGCGCCGATTATCGCGAAGTATATCCACGCCAGCGCCGCAGAGTAACCGTAATCGCCAAGCTGTGACTGCTTAAGAACCAGATTCATTACTTCGTTATCCGTTGAAACGAATGCGTCTATTATCGTGTAAATTAGATTTGCCAAGATCATCGGGCTGATTATCGGGAAGGTGATCTTCCAGAAAAACTCCCATGCGGTCGCTCCCTCCATATTCGCCGCTTCCTTTGCGGACGGCGGAATATTTTGCAGAGCGGAAAGGAATATCAATATCTGGATACCGGAGTTCCATACGAGGTTCAGAATGTTTGCGGTAAGCTCCTCAATGAACGTTGTAAACTGCGGATTGATATTGTAGATACCCACAAATTCCATAAGCTCGGATACCAGATCGGTTTTAAACAGCGCACTGAACTGCGTTGCTCCCGAGATACCCTGCGACGCCATATCACCGTTGATTACCGTGATGATAGGACCTGTTGCAATAAGCACCGGCAGGAAGAATATCGCTCTCGCCAAGGTTCTGCCTCTGAACTTCTGATTAAGCATGATAGCTATAAACAGCGAGAATATCATAATAACAAACGCCTGCGGAATGATCTCGCCTATCGACTCGACCAACAGCCTCGGGAAATCCGCGTCTCCCGTAAACGCTCTTATGTAGTGCGCAAAGCTGTTCCATTCCATACGGATACCAGCGCTTGTGTAGCCTGCCGCGAGAGCGTCGGCCTTATCCATAAGCGTTGTCTTGCTCATCGAGTACGCAAGCGAGGTAATAACGGGCGATACGAACAGCCAAAGAGAGCCTATAAGCCATAACGCGATAAATCCGTAACCATACAGGTGCTTTTTACGCTCATACGGTATCTTGTTGGTCTTGATCTTACGTTCTCTCTTCTCGCCCTTTTGTCTGCGAACGTCGACCTCCTCACCCGCCGCGTTGAATGCAGCAGCGGCGGCAGTATTGTGCGCCGAACGCTTCACAACGGGAGACTCCTGTGCTGCCTGCTTAGCCGTATCTGTTGCTTCCTTGATCTTTTCAACCGTTTCTTCAACCTTGGGGGTGTTTTCCGATACTTCCGATGTTTCCTTTTTCTTCTTACTCATCAGTCAGTCGTCACTCCTTTCCAAGATTTTGTCGGCAGCTTGACCTCAGTACCGTTGATCTTCAGCGTGTAATTATCAAGATCCGCCGTAAGCACTGTACCGTTATCGAACGTACACTCGACCACTCTCGAAGAAAGGAATTTGTGATCCGTGATAGCCGAACCGGACACGCCCGCGATATTTTCATTAAAGAACTTGTATTCCTCTGCGGCAATATCAATCCAACCCTCGTAGTGTGTGTAGAACAGCTTTTCGTACTTGCAGTCCGTAAGCGTGTTCGGCGACTCATACATAAAGTCATAGTGCAGAGGTGTACCCGTAACAACGGAGAGCAAAAACAGCTCGTCTGCGCTCGCGCTTGCGTTTCTCGCCTTTGAGGTGTACGGAATGTATCCGTGTACCACTATCTGATAGAACGGGATATCGTAGTCCGTGATATCAAAGCCGCTGCTGTAAAGCGGTATATTGCGCATACTGTCGACATATTTCAGCGCGTAATCGTTGCAAGCCGACGCCGCGAACTTGATACCGCTGTTGTTGATAAGCTCGTAACTCTTCTTGAGATTCTCAACAGCCTGCTGTCTGGAGGTTTTTTTGTTGGCGCTGCCGCTGTAATCGCCATACAGCAAACTTGTGCCGTTTCCAACGGAAATTGCTCCGATACCCTCCGCCGAGTAGCTGGAAACTACCTCGCCGTAAACTTTATTATAGTAAGCGGGGGTAAGGATAAACCAGTTCGGTCTTGTATCGTGCGGTGTACCGAATGCTATCTCGTATTCACCCTGAGTAGCATATGCCTTTGTAACTCCGATAACGGACGCGCCCGTTCTGGAGTAACCGTTTCCGCTGCGCTCAAACTCCGTCAGATCTACGTTGGGCGCAAGCGTGATGCCCGCTGTAACACAATAATCCTGAAGTGCCTTGAACGCGCTCTTTCCGCCAAGCGAACTTGCGTAATCTACGGAATTGGATATTCTGTCGGTAATACCGGCCTTATTAAAATCGTTGTACGCAACGACCATATTGTCCACTCCGCGGTTTTTCAGCTCCTCGAGAATGATCTTAGCCTGTTCATACGTCGTTGCCGGCGTCTCAAGTTTGAGCGGGAGACCCAAAACGGAACGCTCCTTGACAACGCCGCCATAAAGGTCAATATACAGCGAATTGTTCGCATCGGCCTTCTTTGACATCAGACCCTCGTCCAAGAGATACTGCTGATAACGCTTGGCAACGTCAACATATGTCGCGCCGCTCTTCGCGATCGGATAGTACCGTACAGTGAGCCTTGGCTCGGGAACTCTTGTCTGCTCATACGCCTTAAGGTTAGACGCGTTCACGCCGCCCAAAGAGTACTGGTCGTTTGCTCTTACCGCAAACTCGAAATATGCCGTGTTGAAGCCGGTAGCTTCCTGACCCGCAACACCCGCCTTAGCGGTAGCATAAGCCGCACCCTCCGTAATTACTTCAAGAAGCGCGGAATTTTCCTTAACCACACCAAGTATCGGCAGATACGCCTGCTCGGTCTTTTTGGGGGCTCTTTCCTGAGAAAGCGAGTAATCACGACCGTATATCTTCTGGGAATATTTGTTCGACGCAGTTTTGCCGTTGTTAAAGTTGATAACGGCACCCGAGCCGTCGGGAATAACAAAATATCCGTCCTCGTCAAGATATGCGGCGTTCATAGCAGGAAATAAACTCAAATCAACGATTGAACGCGTAGACTCGGTGACCTCCCCGGGTGCCTCCATCTCCAGCTCATATACCTCGTCAAGCGCCACGGAAACATCGTAATGATCATCCGTAAGCGTTACATAATACGGAACTGTAATTCCCTGCTCGGGGAAAGTAACCGTTGCCTTAAAGCCGTTATTGGTCTTTTCAACCGTCGTCGTTCCGTCATAAGCCGAGCGCACGAACGTAATAGGCGCGTCGCTGTCGGTTACTCTAACAGTGTTGATCGTCATAGCGGACTTCAGCTGAGCCTTCAACTGTGCGCTTCTCGTGTTGGGATCGCTATCGGCATTGTACGGATTACTCCAGATTATCTCGCCGTTGTCAAGACATTCCACCGCAAACGAACCCGTCATTTCGTTGACGTACATTTTCAGGCTTGAGGATGACGCACACTCCGTCATAGCGGCAAGCGCTTCCGCCTCGGTTATCTGCGGCTGTTCAGTGGAGACATCCTGCCCCGCGCCGTCAGCGTCTCCCGCATTGTCGGAAGAGTCGCCGGCTTCTGCGGGCTGCGTGACTCCGGTATTATCCGCCGCCTCAGACCATGCGCTTTGGCTCGTTGTTGCCAGCATAACTGCGCAAAGCGCGGAAATCATTATTTTCTTGCGAAATTGCAGCATTTTTACACCACCATCTTCAAACTATATTAACGCAGCTTCTTCTGCTCCTTCTTTATCTGTGCTTTCTCGTACAAAGTATACGCAACACATACGACAGCAATTACCGCCACGATCACGCCGACCATTATAAGTATCAGCGCCGCAGATGACAAACTCGGATTTCTGTAAAGCAACTCGGTATATATCGCGTAAACGAACAGATAAACCTGCTGGAACAGCGATACAAGGAGCACTGCCAGAATTATAATGATAACCATCGCCACTATCGTGAACAGCATTGAAACTATCGTCTGCCAGAAATTGTACTGGTGAACGGTTTTCATTCCCGAGATGAGCAAAAGTGCGCTGTAACCAATCGTAATGATGTTTACAAATGTCAGGAACGTAGCCTCGTCTCTTGTAAGACAGTTGGAAAGGATTATGTTTATGATCCTGCCGATGATGTACGGAACAAGAGCGTATGCCGTATTGACACAGATGTTTCTCATCGTACCCTCGCCGTTAAACAGCGTACACAGCGCCCAGTTTCCGACTACCCATGTAACGAATAGCAGAATTGACTGAATAATTACAGGAACTATATTGAACACCTTTGTCATCGAATAATTATGCAGGAAACCGGTCAAAAGCTGGTCGCATATGCTGACAATAAAGAATATTGCGACAATGACCATAGCCACCTTCATATTATACGCTTTCTTCCATCGCAGATCCTCATAACCCTCAAAGGGGTGACGCATAATGTAGAACGGCCATTTCCAAGCCGGAAGATCCAGATCAAACCGCATTGCTTACCCCTCCTCTTTCTTTTGCTGCTCACGGAGTATCTTGTCCGCCGCAGCACGTTTTTTCGCTCTCGCCTTACCTCTTATGGACGAGATCACATAGATCGCAACAAATATTGCAATGATGATGACTGCAAACAGCGTGAAGTTGTCGCGGATAAAGTTCATACGCCAGCTCTTGAACGCGTCGGAATAACCGCTCCTCGACTGGAAATAGAAGTTATCCATGGCCGCTTCGTAATCCTTAGCGTTAAGGTAAGCGTTTCCGAGACCGATATATGCCATCCAGTAGTTGGAATCGCGGCGCAGTACTTCATTCCAAGGCTCCATCGCCTCGTTGTATTTGCCCGCATTGAACAAGGACATGGCCTCGTGAACAATCGAACCGAACTCAGTACGTTTAAATACCGTGATCGTGCTCTTTCTGCTGTCAAGGACATACACGTCGGTACCAATGCTCTCAATCGCATTAACCGTCGTAAATGTTCCCTTCTGGTCACCGCTTCCGCCGAAGATAAACATCAGCGTACACTCATCATCATACTGGAACACGCGCCCCGTCTGAAGATCAAGAAGATTTATCTCACCGTTAGGTCCGACATCGACGTCGCATATCTGCGAGCTGTAAGTCGTACCGCGGTAATACTTTATCAACGGATCTCCAAAGGAATATTCGTTATAACCGAGGTTGATAAAGATGTTCGTGCCTGCCGAGTTCATCTTCTTGAGAACGTCCGTATCGGAATTCTTATTCTTTGTTACGGTGTAAACGAAGTTATCGTCATCTATATCGAAGTTGCTGAGCTCAACCGGAACGCTTCTCTTCATACGCTTGATCTGCTCTGTCGTCATAATCAGCTTCCAGAAAGCGTTCAGGATAACCTCACCCGTTTTCTCAACGCGGTTTGCGCCGTAGTATCCGTTGAATTCGCCCTCGCGCGAGAATACGACCGCGCCTCTTGTGATAGTAGTAATGCAGATATAAACATTCTTGGCAGCGTCGACAAGCACCTTTTCGGGTCTGAACGTCGTACCCGCATCATAGTAGGTGGCATCGGGTCTTGTAAAGACCTCAAGAACCTTGCCGTAGCCCACGCCGTTCGCGTCCTTATCAACAGTGAACTGCACTACACGCTCATTCTCACTGTCGGCAACATAAACGTTGTCATCGTCGACAAACACGCCCGTCGGGGTGTTGAAATAAATACTTGTTTCCTTTGAATAACGATCCTCTGTCAGGCTGCCGCTGTCAAACTGAGACTTTTTCTCGCCGAGCCACTCCTGCTTGTCTGAAAAATCAAGATACTCGATAGTGTTTACAAGGTTGAAGTCCCTATCGGTAACGACGATACGCCCCCTCTGGGATTTCGTATCATAGTTGCCGGTGTAGCCGCTGTCCGCGATATAAAGGTTCTCATTGTCGTCGAAGTACAGATCGGCGGGATTTGTAAACTGACCGCAGCCTATATCCAGACCCGAAACAACCTTATCGACAACGTAGCCGTTCTGCGACGGAACGGGATCGCCCCACCAGTCGTAGTTATAGCCCGTATACGGCTCGTCTGCATATGCAACAACGCCCGTGCATAACATAGCCGCCGCCAGAACAGCAGACACGACCCGTCTTGCGATGCGTTTAATTGATGGCACCGAAATCATCCTTTCGTAAGTAAAATCGAACGTCAGTCCTTAAGACCCGAATGAGCCATTGTTTCAACAACGTTGCTCTGCAAAATAAGGAACAGTATCATAGGCGGCAGCATCAGTACGACGACAGTGGCGTAGGAAACGCCCGCTCTCGCCAGACCGGAAGCCGCTATCTGCTGCATTACGATCGGGATAGGCTTCAGCTGCTCGGAGTAAACGAACAGATAACCCGTGATCTGCCATGCGCCCTGGAACGCGAAAATCATCAGCGTCAGCCATGCGGGCTTTACGTTCGGCATAACTATCTGCCAGCAAATTCTCAGGTGAGAAGCACCGTCAAGCTTGGCAGCCTCGATCATGGATTCGGGTATCTGCCCCATAAACTGCTTCATAAGGAACAAGCCCATAGGAGTAGCAATGTAGGGCAATGTAAGCGCGAAATATGTGTCGATAAGTCCCATATTCGCCATTACGATATACTGTACGATATACGTAACGGAGGATGTAAACAGCAGCGCTACCTCAATGACCTTATTCATCGCCTTGATACCGGGGGCCTTTACCTTAGCCAACACATACGCCGCGGAGGACGCAAACAGCAACTGCGCCACGGTAACGACTACCGAAACAAATACGGAGTTGAACACGTATCTCGAAAACGGAACGTCCATACCGCCCGCAACCTTCAGCATATCCTCAAAGGACTGCATAGTCGGACGCTGAACATACAGCTTCGGCGGAAACAGGAACAATTCCTCAACGGGCTTGATTGACTGAATGAACGAGAAATAGATCGGGAACAGCATAAATATGCCGACCAATGCGAGAAGGATAAATATCGCGATATCTCCGCCGCGGGAGCCGCCCCACATTCTTCTTTTCTTAATTAGTCGCAAGTGAAGTCCTCCTCTCCCGTGAGTCTTTTAATGGTATGGCAGGCAATAGCGACTATCGCCGATGTTGCCAGCACCGCCAGCATACCGATTGCAAGCACTCTCATGATCTCGCCGTCAAACAGCTTCATCGGGCAGGAGCATTCCTTTTCACAAACATTTTCTTCGGAAAACTCTTTTTTCAGAAACTTCATCTCAAAGCCCTCCTTATGTATCGAGAATTCCGCTCATTGCCTTGCGGATAACATTGTTTACAAGCAGCATCACAACGAACAGGAAGAAGCAGACCGCACACGCATAACCCATCTCAAACCTGATTGAACCATAGTCAAACGCGTGTGTCATCAATGTGTGCGCCGCATAATCCGTCGACGGAAAAGCTGTCAGGAACCTTCCGATATCGCCCGCCGTAAAGGAAGCGGTGATCTGCATAACCGCCGCGAACAGCAGCTGCGGTCCCATTGCGGGAACCGTTATGTAGATAAGCTCTTGGAAGCGGTTCTTGATACCCTCGATAGCACCTGCCTCATAGCCCGCCTTGTCGATACCCTGCAAGCCCGCACGTATCGCAAGGAAGCCCGCACCGAGCGACATCCACATCTGCACAATGATAACGCACATCAGTATATATCGCGAGTCGGTCAGCCACTGCTGCGGACCTCTGATAATACCGAGGTTCATAAGAACCGAGTTCAGCGGACCCTGTGCGTCACCCGAGAAGATGAGCTGCCAAGTAGCGTAGATGTTGCCTGCGAGGGTCGGCGCGTAGAAGATATAGGTGAACACGGTTTTCAGCGGACCGGGCATCTCATTAATGAGCCACGCAAGCATGAAGCACATGATATAGCTCACGGGACCCGTGATGATCGCGAATACCAGTGTATTCTGTATAGCGATAAGGAAAACGTCGTCCGCCAGAAACAGTGTATAGAAGTTTGACAATCCCGTCCACTTCGGGAACTGAGCCATATTGAAGTTCGTAAAGCCGACAGGCAGTGAAATCAATACGGGTATTGCCGTAAAGAATAAAAACAGTAGAAAGTACGGCAGAGCGAGGACATACGCGCTGGAGTTCTTCTTCATCTCGCGCATGGTATAACGAAACTTGCTGTCCTCGATATATTGAGATTTTTCTTTACCGAACAAGCTGATTCCTCCTAAAATTTAATAGGTAAACCCAAACGGTTACCGCACGATATGACCGTCGTCGTCAATGTTATAGCCCAAGTCCTCAAGCTTTCTTACGATCTCGGCATTGATGTCGCGGTTGTAGGACGAAAGCTGGAAGCGCGGCGACTTCTTGCTGTTGACAACGGCTCTGAACGCGTTGTAAACGTTTCTCGTTACAGCGTAAGAAGCGGGAATGATCGGAACTTCTTTCAAATTCTGCATCTGATCATATATCTTCTCGTATTCCGCAGTAGACCAGTTAAGCTTAGCAAGCGCCTCGACATTCGCGGTGTCATAGCGTCCGAGCGGACCCATAACCGCCTCGATGGTCTTACCGTATTCGACCTGCACATCCGTAGAGGTGAACCATGTAATGAAATCCCAAGCCGCGTTTACATCGGAGCAGCTGTTGAAGATAACCGCGCCCGACGAACCGGAGTTAGCGGTATAATCAATTATGTCGTTACCGTTAGCGTCCTTTCTGAGTGTTCCGGGAACGTGAGTGAAATCCCACAAGCCCTTGATCTCGGGAGCCGCTACGGACAGCTGGCTGTAAAATCCTGCGTAATTCTGGATAACAAGCGGCATTTCACCTGTTCTGAACAAAGAGAACGCGTCATATGTCTGTTTGAAATCAAATATGGTGTAGAACTTCGTCCATTGTGTAAACGCTTCGACCGCCGCCTCGGTGTCGAAAGTCGTAGCGGTGAGCTCGTCGTTGTAGAAGTTCTGACCCGTCTGGTTCATCAACAGGACGAACGTGTTGCCTGCATCAAATACCTGCGAAGAAATGTTTGACGGCAGAATAAGACCTACCTGCAGATATTTTCTCTGAAGATCGGGAAGCATCGCAATAAGCTGCTCCCATGTCTCGGGCGGTTCCTGACCAAGCTCCTCGAGTACGTCGGTACGGTAGAACAGCATCGGGAAGTTATCCGTCAGCGGCAGTCCGTAAACGCCGTCCTCATATTCATACAATGTGGAAACGTTTTCGGGGAAACGTTTTATGACCTCATTATAACCCGGCAGCTCTTTAAGGTTGACTACCAGTCCTCTCGACGCGCAGACTACCGGGAAGTCACCGCCGATAAACAGCGCGACCTCGGGTCCCTTGTCGGCGAGTGTCGCCTCAAGGATAGCACCCTGTACAAGGCGTATGCCTACCTGCGTGGTATGCTCGGGATTGTATTCGCTCGATACGATCTCGTTGATAACCGTCGCCTGGTCACGCCCGAGGGATACCCACACGTTAAGCGACTTGGAGTTGCTCTCGGAGATCGAGGTATAATCCTCAAAGAATGAACCCATAAACGACTGGAAGTTAAACGCCAGCGCCTGGAAGAAATTAGATTTTGAATTTCTGTACTTATCGTGAACTGTCCTTACCTCAAAATAGTCCATTTCAAGAGGCTGACCGCGATAATCTCTCATCCATGCTGAAAGCGAGTTAATCTGATCGCGTATACCGGACGATCTCGACGATACCATCATTGGAATGTCATCGGGGTGCTTTACCGCCATATTCAGTATGACTGCCATCGTCTGAAGCGTAGTAGCCTCGGAGCCGCCGGAGCCCGTCAGTCTCTCAATGCCCTCTTTCTCGGCATATAGCGCATTGATTGTCGACTGGAAGAACGGAATAAGCTCGGGAATCTGTTCCTGAATGTAATAGTCGTTGTATTCGTCGGGATCGGTAGAGGTGATCATTACAATACGTCTGTAATAGTAGTTCAGCTGGTAAATAACATCATCCAGACGCTCCATAACCTCGCCGATGTCGCCGGGGATAGCCTCGAACGCTATGGTATTGGTTCCCGCGTTAAGCTTGACATAAATCGGCTCACCCGACTCGGTAGTCGGCTCGACAGTCTGCCACTTTGGGCTGTACTGTATTTTAACGTCGTCAAGCTCCTTACAGGGAACCACTCCGTTAACGTAAATACGTCTGTTCGAGAAGAAGCCGCGCATCGTGCTCTGACGAACTCTCATATTTATATTGTACCAACCGTCCGCAGGTACGGTGACCTCGTACACGGTCATCATAGTCGCCTTGCTCCACGTATCCGCACCGATAGTGTTATAGCGCTTGTTTACGGGATGCGAGGGACTTATCGTGTAGTCCGAACGATCATAGGTGGGGTACAGCGTGGACGATGTGGTATACTTTGGCGTTTCAGCCTCAACGAGGATAGCCTCGCCGCTCGTCAGCGCGGGAGTATTGTCGATATCCGCCTGCGAGGGCTTGATGTCCGCATAAGAGGGCAGCTCCTCGGAATTGTAGAAACGGATATTCTTCATGTAGATATTGGTCTTGACGCCGTTGAGAGTAAGCGTGTGCTTACCCGCGTCAAGGTAGAAGAAGTACGGCGTGTTTATAAGTCCGTCCTTGTCCTTAATAGGATATGTAACCCAGCAGTCATATTCTACCTGCGGAGGGCGCTTCTGGTTCTTGTTGAGCGCGTCGTATTGAATGCTGGCGGTCTTGTTTCGCCAGTATCTGTCAAGCTCTACCAGCCTTACCTCGTCAAACGGTGTCTCGCCGTCCAGCAGCATCTCAACCTCAACAGTGGTATTGTTGCCGGCAACAGGGTAGTAGAACATCTCCATATTATAAAGACCTGAGGTTTTCACCTCAAAATCCCATGAGACCGTTCCATCGCTGTTGAGCCACGAAACACAGTCCTTTTCACCCTCAAAGTCGACGAGCTCGCACTCCGCGCCGTTGGACGCGGAAAACTTCGTCATATCGACGGTGATCTCCTCCATGGGCTTCGCCGCGTCGGAAAACCTTTTTATATAGTTCTTATACGCATTGGCATTGCTGACAATATTAAGGTTATCGGCAGAGACCTCCTCTTCCTGAGAGTTATCCTGCGCATAGGACACAACTCGACCGCCCACCTGCAGCACAGACAGAGCAGTCACCGCCGACATTGCGAGCGAAAGAAATCTTTTAAGCCCGAATTTCTGCTTTTTTGTCACAGTAATATCCACCTTTCCACAACAAATTAGCTGAATATATATCTCACTTTATTATAACAAAATTATCACTCCATGTCAATAACTATTGTATATTTTGGTGATTTTGCAAAAAAATTAACAGAGTATTTTATAATTTTAAACAAAAAACCGCCCCGAGATTTGACGTAATGTGAAAATTATCACACAATCGCGGCAAAAACCTTTCGGTTCTGCTCAACGACACGTCTCCCTCGGAGCGGTTTATTAAGTTTAAATTCCCAATTTTTCGACTTACTTTTCCTTAACGGCAATAACAGCTGCGCCTGCGATAACTGCGGGAGCATTTGTCAAGGCGATTTGTCTTACCATTGCCGGCGACGGGTCTTCCGCTCGAAGCCGAGCCCACGCCGCTTTCGCCGGAGTTGTTGTCTGTCCTCGGAGCGTCCGCACCTTGGAACTGCCGTTTGAATTTTCGGTCTATGCCGCTTTTACCTTTACCGCCCTCGTTTTCCGTTCCTGCGCTTTCTGCACTTTTGCGCCTGCTGCGCTTTCCCGTAACCTTCGGGACCGCCGTACCCTCGTTGGCGGCTGCTTCGGCATTGATATCCGCTGCAATATCGGGAACCTTTGCCGCTTTCGCGGCTGTGGTGATTGCGGGGGCGTTTTGCGCACCCTGCGGGATTTTTATATCTTACCCCAATATTTTCTTTCTCTGTCTATTTTATATTTCCTCGTGTGTAAACTTCAAAATCCACCGTCCTTGACGGTTTTTTTTCCGTTCATAGCAGTAGTCATCGGAAAAATCCAAAAAGTTTCGGAATTTTTTATAAATTTTTGAAAAAAATAAAAAAGTAAACCCCGCGTGTTTACAGCGGGGTTTACAAAAATTAAAAAATTTACGCGTTGATTACTTTCTCTTTCTGGAAAGAACAACCGCGCCTGCTGCCAGAGCAGCAACGCCTACAACGGCAGCTACGCCCTCAACGCCGGTGTCAACGTTGTTGGAGGGAGTGGAAGTGTCGGTCTTGTCATCAGTCTTGTCGGAATCGGAATCAGGAGCGGGATCGGAAGAACCGCCTGCAACGGTGTAGTTGCCCTTACCGTCGAACGTTACCAGTACATTGTCGGAAGTGTCCAGAAGCTCAACCTTATCAACCTGGCACTGGCACAGAGCGGTACCCGCGTAATCTTGCATAGCAACCTGAATAAGACCTATTGTCTCAGCATCGCCGTTTGCAAGCGGATTCTCAAAAGCGTTGGACGTTACTTTATAAGTGTAGTCTCCAACCTTAACAGCGCCGATCTTCTCGTCTCCCGAACTGGTTATACCCAAGTCCTCATCGACAACGCCCCACCATTCCTGAGCGGGCCAGTTATAAGTGTCGTACTTATCACTCTTGTTGTCATCGCAACCGAGATCACCGCCGTTTATAGACAACACCATCGCGCCGCCGATAGCGCCGTCCCAGAAAGGTCTGTCAGCTTCAGCAACAGAGAAGGTGCAGGAGATTTTAGCAATCTTGGAATAATCAAGTCCGTCAATGCCGCCAACGGGCTTACCCTCGTCCGCCTTTGCCACGCCGTCAAAATAAGGAACAAGCATCCAGCTTGCGCCAACCGCAGTATGCAGCTTTTCGGCCTTGTCCGCATCCTTTACGGGTAACCAAAGCGCATTTGCGGAAACAGACATCATTCCGGCAGCAGTAATAGCGGCAGCTACCGATGCAATCTTTGAAAACTTCATAAAATAAATCCTCCTAATAATCTTTACCCGCACTGTGCGGGATAAATCACAGTGAGCGCAACGGCATACTTCGCCCATTATCGCTCTTGGTATAACTATAACATTTTAAGATAATTAAGTCAATATGCATTTTATCTAAATCTTTTTTATTTTTTCGTTTGTTTTACACAGTGCATTCTAAAATTAACCTGTCAAACTGCCCATTATTTGGCAAATTTGCATAAAAAATTACTTTTATATTGAATATTTCCAAAAAAGGTGCTATAATAAATAAGTCAAGTTTTATGTCGCTGTAGCTCAGCAGGATAGAGCGACCGCCTCCTAAGCGGTAGGCCGGAGGTTCGAATCCCCTCAGCGACGCCATCTGAACCCCCCCTCGGCTTTTCCGAGGGGGGGTTCAGATGGCAAAGGCGTTTGCGGTACCCCGTTGCGCGCGGCACCGCAAACGCTCTTTGCCTTCGAATATTTTTCTTTGAATTGCCATTAGGGCAATTCAATTTTGCGCCTCGCGCAAAACCGGAAAAATTGCGCCATGCTGCCGCATCACCGATTTGCAGCACTTAAATTATATTATAAGCATCCCCCGGCACAAGTAGGCGGCTTTGAAATTGTACTCATCGGGATTATTTCTGTGCGGAGCTTGTCGTGCTGCTCGTTGACGAAGACGATGAAGATGTCGACGACGTTACCTTTGCCATGACCTCCGCCGCAAGGGGTTGGAGCTCCGCGGGAATAGCGCTCAGGTCGCCGCGCTTTATCGCCGCCACTGCCGCCGCGATCTGCTCCTCGGTCACACCCGCCGCCGTCAGACTGTCGGAATACTGTGCAAGTACCTCCTCAATGCGCTCCTCGTTCAGGTTTATCGAGCTTTGGCTCATCGCTATCTGTCTGCCGTTCGCGTCAATAGTGTAATTGTCCGGATATACCATCTCCTTGACAGTTACAAACTCGTACCCCTGCGAGCCAAGCGTTTTCAGAATATCGGGCAGCGCTTCGGTCGTGTTTTCAAGATCGTTATGGAACAGCAGTATCGAACCCGATTTTGTGTTTTTCAGCACCCTTTTCTTGATCTGCTCTGCCGACGGTTTCTTCCAGTCAATGCTGTCGGCGCTTGATACAGATGGGAAACGCGTTGCTGTGCCGACTTAATTAAGTAAGCGAAGTGAGATAGGGTATTGACAAGCGTCATAGAACTGCTTAGCATGGTTCTACTTACAAAAGCAAGCGGAGAGCTCGCTTCGGTAATATGTCAAAAAATAAAACCGAAGTGCCCGTAAGCATTTCGGTTTTATGCGTCAGAATTTCCAGACTATCTCTATTTTGTCCTCCCACAACAGAATTTTTGCGATAAACTGACGCGCTATCTCTCGCTTTGTGCCGAGCGGCATTTCGGGAAATTCGTCTATCAGCGGGATAATGTCCGCATAGGCAAGCTTTGGCTTTGCGCTGCTGAGCTTGTCCAGCTCCGACTGTATTTCCGCGCGTTCCGAGATAAGTTCCTCCAACTTTTTTTCCAGAACCGCGCCTATCGCCTCGGAAGTATCGGCGATTTTGTCAACCAGATTACCGATCTGCGTATTGAGCGTCTCCAAGCGCATTTTCAGCTTATTCGCTTTCGGCGAAGATGACGGCTTGTTCTCGTCGACAATGACGCCGCGTACCTCGTCGAATTTTCGCTTAAGCTCGGCATAGACCGCGCGTTCGATATCGGAAATAAGCGGCTTGCCGTTAACGCCCTCGCACACTCCATTATTAGCCTTCCCCGTACAATAAAAGTATTCGCCCCCCTGAACGCGCATTGCATAGCCGCATTTTCCACACTTTATTATCCCCGTAAGCCACGAATACGAGCCGCTTTTGCCCTTTTTTATCTGCGCGTTTCCGTCGAGCTTCCGCTGAACGTCCAACCACACCTCGGACGAAATAACCCCGTTATGGAGCCCCAGCGACAACACATGATCGTGAACGTCGGTGTATTTCCTTTCGTTGGCCTCACGCTTTCCGTAAAGAAAACAGCCGCGCTCCCCCGTAAAATCCTCGACGGGATTGGATATCTTCGCGCCCTTTTCTCTGAAATATCGGTACACATCAACATCCGCCATAACATAGGTCGGCGAACGCAGCAGACGGCTAAGCTTACTGCTGTCCCAGAGCGTTCCCGCCGGTGAGAGTATGCCGCGCTCGTTCAGATCCTTGACTATCCTGCCAAGCGAGTTTCCGCTCTCACGGTATGCATTGTAAATGTATTCGACTGTCGCCAAATTGTTATTTGGTATCAACACCGAGGTCTTTATCCCGCTAAGTTTGGCAGGTATCTTGTCAAAACCGTAGACGGGCACTCCGCCGAGATACAGCCCCTTTTCACCGCGCGCGTAGTAGTTGTCCTTAACACGCAGCAGAATGTTTTCGCGCTCCAGCTCCGCAAACACCATAATTATACCCAGCATCGCCCGACCTATCGGCGTGGACGTATCAAAGGTTTCAACAGTAGACGCAAACTCCACTCCGTATTGCTTGAACATCTCCATAAGATTTGAAAAGTCGTTCAGCGAACGGCTGATACGGTCGAGCTTGTACACCACCAGCTTGTCGATCTGCCCGCCCTTGATGTCGGAGAGCATTCGTTGGAATTCGGGACGGTCGAGATTCTTGCCGCTCCAGCCCTTGTCCGAGTATACACGGCATTCTCCCGCGCAATATCGCCTGCACATATCTATCTGCGTATCTATCGAAATACTGTCTTTTTTGTCAACGCTCTGCCGCGCGTATATCGCAGTCATATTTTCACTTCCTTTACCGTCGGTCATGCGGATCTTTCTGTCGCCATTTTAGCATTGTAATATTTCAGCAGTTCAATATATAATGCACGAGCCGCCGCCAACCTAATGCTCTCCTTATCTGCATTTGATAAATTTTCGGTATGTATGATTTGATATGACGCCATAAGACTATCCTCCTCAATTAAGCGGATCTTTAAGTAATCGAATGTTACCGAAATAGCGAAAATCTATTTCAATGCTATAATATATATTTATTTTATTATACAAATGCATAAATTTAAATGTAATAAATGTAATAATAAGTCGATATTGATATTTTCTTACACTTGCGCCATGCAATTAAAAAATACTATATAATGAGATATAGATATGAATATACATAAAAAATCAACGGCTGTATTGGAACAGCCGTTGATTTTTCACCCTCTTCCACTCGGACCGCGATCACGCGACTGCTTCAGCGGGTGTCACGCCCGCATATGATTAGAACTTGTTCAGTATCTCGCCGCAAACATTTAGCGGGCATATTTTTCGTCATAACCGGGCAATTTACGACGGAATACCTATAAAGCCGCGGGCAAGGTAAGTGTGCCAAGATACTAAACAATATCCAATGGGTGTGATTTATGCCGTATAAAGCAATATGAACTCAGAAAATATGATTGGTTTCTGACAGAAAGAAAACGGTTTAAATATTTGCCGTAAAAAACACAAAAACCGCTTCCCCTAAAGCGGCAATTGCTATGCAGTTGTGCAGTTTCTTACTTCCCCAGGAAATTTTCCACCAATTCATACGCGTGAATTTCCGACGCGCCGAGACGGTTAAGCTGCGCAGCAAACTCTGTTATGTCTTGCTTGTTGGTCGTGATGTCGACGATCACGGTTGAATTGCATTTCAAACCGTATGTCTCAATCTGCTTGCCGTCATCGGTCACTGTCGTACCGAATACAATTTGCCACAAAATTATATATCCTCCGGGATTAAAATTGCAAATTTCTCTGCCCAAGGATAATTATAACATAACTTGTAAAAAATGTAAAGAAAGTAAACTTTTGGTTTCCGGCAAAAAAAACAATCTGAACAATTAGGTTACGCTGATTTTGACTATACTCCGATCAAATATCTGTATTAGCTTTTCACTTTTCTGTGACCGTCAAAAAAAGCTCCCCCGCCGAGAGGAGCAGCGTGGGGAGCAAATCTTAGGCTGTCAATCAATAAACAGGTGTCTGGGCAGACCGTCAACCATAAACGGTGAAAGCTCGCCGATTATCAAGGGACGCGCATACTCGAAGAACTCCTTCGAAATATAAGTCCCGTCGTTGATTATCCATTCCTTTGGAACGAGCTTTTCAACGTTTGCGACCGCTGACGCAGGACACGAGCCTGTCTTTAACTGGTAGGGATTGTTTGATATTCTCTCGAAAACGATCATCTTTCCGGTCTCGCCGTTCAGCGCTAGCCGAACTCCATCCGCACCCGCCGTGAACGCTTCGGTGATATCGCGGCGCGAAACGATATGCGACGCGCATCTCTGCAATGTCGAGAACACAATACCTCTGTTCTTTATTCCAAGCTCCGCGCCGATGAAATCCGCTAGATAGAGCGCGGTACCGCCCAGAGCCTTATGACCGAACGCGTCTTCTCTCATTGCGCGCTTGTTTGCCTCGCAGACATATTTTCCGTCAGCGGTCTTGATACCCTCGGATACCGCTATCGTTATGACCTTTTTACGCGAACGCGCCTCATTGATCTTATTGATAAAGTTATCGTAATCGAAAACCGTCTCGGGCAGACAGATGATATCGGGACCCGCGCAGTCCTCCGAACGCGACAGAGTTGCCGCACAGGTGAGCCAGCCCGCGTCACGGCCCATGATCTCAACTATATTAACCGACTCGTTCGGATAAGTGTTCGCGTCGCGGATTATCTCCTTCATTGCCGAGGCAATGTACTTCGCCGCGCTGCCGTACCCCGGAGTGTGGTCGGTCATCGCGAGGTCATTGTCAATCGTCTTGGGAACGCCGATAAACGTAATGTCGCTTTTGATAATATCGGCATATTTCGACAGTTTGTCAATGGTATCCATTGAGTCATTGCCGCCGATATAGAAAAAGTGCTTGATATCCATTTTCTTGAGGATGGCGAATATCTTTTTATAAGTATCCTCGTCTTTGGTAAAATCAGGAAGCTTATAGCGGCAGGTGCCAAGGAAGGACGACGGAGTGCGCTTTAACAGCTCGATATCGAGATCGTTGCGCACATATTCCGCCAGATCGACATAATGCTCATGCAAAAGTCCCTCAATACCGTTGCGCATACCGTAAACATGAGGACAGCCCGCGTCCTTTGCGGTCTTGAACACACCCACAAGGCTTGAATTGATGACCGAGGTAGGTCCGCCCGACTGTCCGACAATAACATTTCCCAAAGCCATAATAAACCTCCTACTATAATATATTTATCGGGTAAAACCATGACAAGCCAGCCATGGTTTACACGAACTTGTTACTTAAGCTATAATGAAAGCAGAAATCGGACTGACGTATTCCTCCTTGGGACACCACGCCCGTCGGAAAGACTGTCAACCATGCTTTCATTACAGCGTTCGATTTTGCAGGTAGAGCCAACCGCACAAACGCCCTGTTTATGCCCTAATACGCTCGCATCACTCAGTAGACAGAATAGGTAATGAGTAAAGTGTGGGAACACCCGATCACAAATTCTATAATAGGAGAGATGTTATGAACGCAGTAGGTATCGACGTATCCAAAGGCAAGAGCATGGCTGCAATCGTGCAGCCCTTTGGCATAGTCGTGGCAGAACCCTTTGAGGTTTCGCATGATAGGCAATCGCTGAGCGAGCTCGTAGAGCGAGTGAAGCGATTGCCCGGCGAAACGAAGGTCGTTATGGAGTACACCGGCACTTATTATGAACCAATCGCCAACGCGCTCCACAACGCAGGTATATTTGTTAGCGTAGTCAACCCTTTGCTTATAAATGACTACGATACAAACCGTGTGAGAAAAGTCAAGACCGATAAAAAGGACGCATTTAAGATCACGAATTACGCCCTTAATAAATGGTCTGAGCTCCGCGAGTACATACCCGCCGAGGACACGCGAAAAACGCTTAAAGTCCTTAATCGGCAGTATACTCAGTACAATAAAATACTTATCATGCAGAAGAATAATCTGATCGCTCTGCTTGACTCGGTTTTTCCAAACGCGAATACATTGTTTTCATCTCCTCGCAGGGAAACCGACGGTCACGAAAAATGGGTTGATTTCGTGCTCCAATTCCCACATTTAAACGCAATTTCAAAGCTTTGTCCTTCGGTTTTTAAAACCAAATACCAAAGCTGGTGCAAGGCGAACCGCTACAATTACAGCGAAGCAAAAGCAGCGCAAATACACGCTTATTCAAGAACGCAGGTGAGTTCGCTGCCTATGACCGACGCTGTTATGAAGATCGTTCAAGAATCCGCAAAGCTGCTTAATTCCACACTTGAAACGCTTGCCGCGATCAGAACCGAAATGGACAAGCTGTCGTCTGCGCTTCCCGAATACGAATCCGTTATGAGCCTGTACGGCGTAGGTCGAGTTATGTGTTCGCAGCTTATCGCCGAGATCGGCGACGTCAGACGCTTTGAACGCTCTAAATCGCTCGTCGCAATGGCGGGTATAGATCCGCCGCCCGATCAATCGGGGCAGCACGATCCTAAATCCCGAAGCATATCCAAACGCGGCTCTCCACTGCTTCGCAAGACACTGTTTCGGATCATGCAGGTGCTCATTCAAAAGCAGCCGACAGACGAACCTGTATACCAATTCCTTGACCGCAAACGCGCCGAGGGGAAGCCGTACAGAGTTTACATGATCGCCGCCGCGAACAAGTTCCTCAGAATTTATTACGCCCGCGTAATGGAAGCATTGGGCTGACGGATTCAACCGAAATCCGTCTTATTTCTAAGCTGCCGAAAAATTTTCTGCTTTGGCGGCGCTTTTGTTGTACCCTTTTTGCAATTGTGAAAGTTTGATGAAATCTTCACTTTACCCCTTGATTTTTATTTGCAGGTCTTATGCCAATGTATACGATTACTTGTAATTTAATTATACAATACAATCGATAATTTCGCAAGCAAAAAAACGATATCATTATGGATTTTTGTGACTTTTACGGCAGTTACATCTCCCTTTCCCAGCCGCGCAGAGTGCTTACTCCGGTCCGGTCGGCAAGCTCCTCGACGGCGGATATCTCCTCGTCGGCGAGAACGATCTCGGCGGTTTTCGCCGCCTCCTCCGCCTGACTTACCTTTGTTACCCCGATTATCGGCAAAGTTCCCTTTGACCTAGCCCACGCGATAGCGATCTGCGCGGGACTTGCGCTGTGACGTTCTCCGATATGTCGCATTTCCGCAATAAGCGTTTCAATCTCGGTGAGCATTCCGTTGTACGTCTTGGCGCGAGAGCTGCCCTCGGGAAACGGGTGGTCAAGGTCAAATTTTCCCGTCAGCGCACCCTGCTCAAGCACCATATACGAATAAAACGTAATACCGTTTTCCTTGCAATGCCGAAGAATACCCGCACGCTCGGACGAACGGTGAAGCAGGCTGTAATGGTTCTGTACCGCAGACAGTCGCAGACCCTCCGCGCCGAGTATCTCCTGCACGCGCTTTATCTCGGCAAGGTTATGATTGGATACGCCGATCGACTTGATAAGCCCATCCTTCGCAAGGGGAATCAGCATGGGCGTCCAACGCTCCACATCGTTGGGATTGTGTATCCAGTAAACGTCGATATGATCCGTATTCAGGCGCTTGAGACTGCCCTCCAGCATCTCACGCGCGGCATTCGGAGAATTCCCTGCGATATGCGGCGTAAATTTGGTGGAGATGATGATATCCCGCCTATCGATATCCCGGATAAAACTGCCAAGTATCTTCTCCGAGCTGCCGTCTCCATATACGGGAGCAGTGTCCCAGAGGTTCAATCCGCACTCAAGCGCCTTATCAAATACGGGCTTCAAGTCCTCCGCCGAAAGATGATTGCCGAAAACCGCGTCTCCGCCCGCATTGCCTGTTCCCCACGACCATGCCCCAAGAGCAAGCTTTGGTGTTTTTCCGTTCATAATTTACCTCCGAATTTCGTAATTAAACGATAGTTTCTCAATAACATTATACAATACTTTCCCTGAAAAATCAAAAACATTTTCACATGAATTTCCGGAAAAATCCACAAAGTTATAAAAACCACTTGTAAAATTTATAAATATGTTGTAAAATATAAACAACCCCAACATTTAAATCAGTACTTCGGAGGGAGGGCTTATGGAGAACAGCTTTAAAAAATTTATGAAAGCCCTGAGCGAAAACTCGGACGATTTTTTCCGCGATTTTGTGGAACAGATGCCCGGGGGATTTTTCGCGTACCGCGCCGATGAAAGCGAAGAGATACTTCACCTCAACAGGGCGACTCTGCAAATTTTCGGCTGCGAAACCCTGGAAGAATTTGTTGAGCTTACGGGAAACTCCTTTCGCGGAATGGTTCACCCCGACGATATAGATAACGTTGAAAAAAGCATTGCCGAGCAATTAGCTGTGAACACCGAAAAGACCGACTACGTTGAATACCGCATAAAGCAGAAGGACGGTTCTACGCGCTGGATAGCCGACTACGGACGTTTCACTCATACCGAGGCGTTCGGGGATATATTTTCCGTTTTTATCGTCGACGACACGGAGCGCATGAAAAAGCGTATGGAACGCCTTGAACGCGCAAACAAAACGCTTCTTCTGATATCCGCGAGAGAAAGCCAGTACCGCAAGGCGATACTTTACGACGCGCTTTTCTTCTATGAGGTCAGCCTGTCCGAAAACAAATTCGCCACACCCGTTATACAGACAAATGAAAACAACATCTTCCCCGTATCGGATATAATAAACACACAAGGCAGTCTCGCCAGCACACGTTTCACAGATTTTATCAAAAGTGCCGCCGAGCTAATATCACCGGCCGACCAACACGACTACTTAGAGTTTTTCGATCTCGAACGGCTTATTAAATGCTGTGAAAACGGCGAGCTTGAACAGGTCTACGACAGGCACGCCATAGACAAGATCGGTAAATCGCATCTGCTGCACTATGTGGTGCTGCTGGGAAAAAGCGTCGCAGACGACACAACGGGGGCGCTTATTATGGTCAAGGATATCACCGAACAATCCGACCGCCGCAAGCTCCTGAACGATACTCTCCGTCAGGCACAGGCCGCTGCCATTGCCAAAAGCACATTCCTTGCGAATATGTCACACGACATCAAAACTCCGCTTAACGCTATCCTCGGCTTTACCGATCTTATAAAGATGCACGTCGGCGACCGTGGAAAAACCGAGGAATACCTCGAAAAAATACGTGTTTCGGGTAATCAGCTGCTTACTATTGTAAGCGAGGCTCTTGAGGTCACGCGCATGGAGTCGGGAAAAGCGGCGCTCGCTGAAACCGAGGGCAGTCTCGTTGAAATGCTTGACGAAACCGAAAAGACCGTACTCCCCGAAATGCACACAAAGGATCTGCACTTTAAGATCGACATGTCGCGGGTAATTCACCCGAACGTAATTGCGGATTTCACTCGGCTTACCGAGGTACTTGTACAGCTACTTGACAACGCTGCGAAGTACACCGAAAACAGCGGGTATGTTTCCCTCCGCGCAGAGGAGCAGCAACAGACCGACGGCTACGGGAAATATGTTTTTACCGTAGAGGACACGGGCATCGGCATTTCCGAGGAATTTATGGAACGCCTGTTCGAGCCGTTCGCAAGGGAAAACAATACTACTCAAAGCGGCGTTCTCGGCAGCGGTCTGGGTATGACCGTTGTGAAAAATCTTGTAGACCTCATGGGCGGCGAGATTTCCGTGATGAGCCGTCAAGGCGAGGGCAGCCGCTTTACCGTAACAGTAACATTAAAGCATCTTGAAAGCGCCGTTAGTCCCGCAGCGGTAAAGTTGAGTGTGCCTGTATCTTTTGAGGGTCTGCGTGTATTGCTGGTGGAGGACAACGATATCAACAGCGAGATCGCCGAAGAGCTTCTCACCGAGGAGGGGTTTATCGTGGAGACCGCGTCCGACGGAGACGTAGCCGTGGAAATGGTCACGGAAGCCGACGCGGGCTACTTCGACATGATCTTAATGGATATACAGATGCCGCGTATGAACGGCTATGAAGCTACAAGAGCTATACGCGCTCTTAAGGGCGCTCGGGCGGATATCCCGATAATCGCGCTCTCCGCGAATACATACGCCGAAGACAGAAATAAGGCTATCGAATCGGGAATGGACGCACATGCGCCCAAGCCCCTCAATATGGAATATCTGCTGTCGCTTATCGCAGACGTTCTCTACCGCAGAACGCAAAGCTGAAAACGGCAAATGCTCGGCGCGAACAGCCATAAAACATCATCCGCACCGTCGCACGATGTAATCGCTTATTGGCGCACTCGTTATTTTTATTTAATTTTCAAAGAGCTGTGCAAGCGGAAAAAACGCGAAAGACTTCCGTTCGCTGAGCCATATCCGTTTTGCGGGTTAAGCCGATCAAGGAAACGGTATGGAGTCCGGTTTCCGATACTTTCCCGTCTCTTGCAGAGCCTGCTTAGTACTTGCCGCGTGAAGATCGTGCGGCAGATTTTTCGTCATACGACGGCAATATTTTGCCGTCGTACTTTATTTACGCATTATGAGCTTCTCACAAAACGCTTAATAAAATTGTCTAGGTATAAGCTAATTGCGTGCGCTAAGATACCAGACAAGCTCTTAGAGGCAGGCGGCAGTAGGCGCTTTACCCGTGCATACAGTCAATATACACGGTTTACGGGCAAGTTGACGTTGACGTGATCCGCTGATGCTTGGTGTACGGTTTATACACCCATACTCTATCCGTGAATACTCACGTATCCGAATTTAATTCCCGATCCCGCTTAAAGCAGCAAATATCGGCTGCGATACAAACAACGATTTGTTGGTTAATCTGAAAGCGGGATCGGGATTTGTCACGTTTCCGAACGCTATGTCATGCCGCCGCGCGGACTTTCGGACGCGCGGAAAAGCTTACTGTGTCGGCGGATAAGACTTCTTTCCTTCTTACACCGATTTTAAAATAACATATCTAAAGCTGCAAAAGACCGCAAATTTTCAAAAATTTCAGAACTTATGCTTAAAAATTTTTATAATAAAAACTCCGAGCGCTTTTGTGCCCGGAGCATATTTTATATTTACATTTTACTTTTATGATCTTTTGGGAGGAAGACTATACCGGATTTTTGACGATCGGAACATATTTCCTCGGCGGTAAAACCCTTTTTCCCAATATTGACCGGACAGAGCATCGGAAAGGCAACGCTTGGGTGAGATTAGAATTTCTTTTTCCACACAGCGGGAATGAACAGCATCATCATTGGCAGACATTCCAGTCTTCCGAACAGCATATCCAGCGACAGGACACATTTCGAGAAGTCCGAGAAGAATGAGAAGTTCTCCATGGGTCCGACCTTGTTTATTCCGGGACCGATATTATTAAAGCACGCCGTTACCGAGGTGAACGTGGTCGCAAAGTCCTGATTATCGACCGATATAAGCAGCATCGACGCCAGCATAAGGAACATATATATCCCGAGATAACAATGAACTCCGTGAACCGTGTCGGTATCCATCGCCTTATCCTCGCTTGTCACAAGGCTGACCGATTTCGGGTGGAGCAGCTTTTTGAAATACTTCCCGACGTTTTTAAAAATGATTATCAGTCTCTGAACTTTAAAACCGCCGCCCGTAGACCCCGCGCACGCTCCGACAAGCATAAGCATAACCAAAATCATCTGTGAGAACGCGGGCCACAAATTATAATCAGCAGTGGCAAAGCCTGTTGTCGTCATTATCGACGCGACCTGGAAAACCGCGTACCTGAAGCTTTCACCGACAGACCGGTATATCGGATAGATATTAGCGCCTATCAGAACCGTTGCAGCCGCTAAAATTATAAAGTACACTCTCAGCTCAAGGTTCTTGCCTACGTCCTTAAAGCGACGTATAAGCAGAAAATAGAATATGTTGAAATTAACGCCGAACAGTATCATCATCACCGTGATAACACCGTCGATATACGCGGAGTTGTAGAACGCCACACCCGCGTTCTTGATACCGAAACCGCCCGTGCCCGCCGTACCCATCGCGTGACATATGCTGTCAAAAAGCGGCATTCCTCCCGCGCACAGCAGTATGATCGTCACCACGGTAAGCACACCGTACATCGCGTACATATACATTGCCGTGTTCTTGCCCTTTGGAACGAATTTGCCGACCTGAGGTCCGGGGCATTCCGCTCTCATTAAGTACATCGAATCCTTGGAGGAGGGGAAAACCGCCAGCGCGAATACCAGTATTCCCATACCGCCTATCCAATGGGTAAAGCTGCGCCAGAAAAGCATACCGTGTGAAAGGCTCTCCACATCGGTAAGTATCGTGGAACCCGTAGTGGTAAATCCCGAAACGCTTTCAAAAACAGCGTCGATAAAGCGCGGTATCTCTCCGCTTATGTAAAACGGCACAGCCCCGGCCAACGGAAACACTATCCAAAGCATAGCGACTATTATCAGTCCCTCTTTGGTGTACATATCCTTCGACCTCGGCTTGACAAGTGTCATCGGCAGGGACAATACGGCAAGCCCCGCGCCGACGAGCACAAATGTCAGCACGGTGTCAAATTCGCCGTAGCAAAGGCTTACGACCGCGGGCAGCAAAAACAGCGCCGAGCCTGCAAGCGTCATTTTAGACAAGTAATGGAAAACTAAAGTCTTATTCATTCTTTTTCTGCAAGACCATGAAAGTCAAGCGGACGTATTCACCTCTATTCCAAAATATCCCGTATGTCCGAAAACCGGTGCTCCTTTGAAACTACCACGACCGAATCGCCAAGCTCTATCGTTGTACTTCCGTCGGGGATAATCACCTGACGTCCTCTTACCACGGAGCATATCAGTATATTTTTCTTGATCTTGAGGTCTTTGAGGGGAACGCCGATAAGTCTCGGCATATTTTCTCTTATCTTGAACTCTGCCGCCTCAACACGATTATCAACAATGTGATATATTGCCTCGATATTACTCTCGGTATTGTCAAGACTTCGCACATATGTAAGCACAGAGCTTGTCGCCAGATATTTCGGGGAGATTATACAGTCAAGACCTATCTGTCCCGTCAAGCCGACATAACTGTCGCGGTTTATCTTGGCGACGACCTTGGCGTCGGAGTTGTTCTTCGCATAGAGCGACATGATGATATTCTCCTCGTCGATGCCCGTGACCGCAACAAAAGCGTCCGCATCGCGAATCCCCTCCTCGGCGAGCATATCCTGATCGGTGCCGTCGCCGTGAATGACCGAAGCTTTCGGGAATAGCTGCGCAAGCCGCTTACAGTTATCAAGGTCCTTCTCGATAATTTTGACGTGCATACCCATTCCGAGCAGGCTTCTAGTGAGATAATAGCTTATCCTTCCGCCGCCTACGATAATGCATGACTTGACCTTGTCCTTTATCGAGCCGCACATCTTGAAGAAGCGCTCGATATCCTTATGAGTAGCCGCAATACTTATCCTGTCACCCGAACGAAGAACGAAATTACCGCCCGGTATGTATATCTCCGAATCGCGCTGAACCGCGCATATCAGCAGCTTTATACCGGTCTGCTTGTAAATTTCGAGCAAACTGCGGTCAAGTATCTGCGAGTTGTCGGGAATTTTGTACTCCACCAACTCCATTTTGCCCTTTTCAAACACCTCAACCTTTGCGGCTGCGGGCGTTATCAACACACGGAGTATCTCGTCCGCGGTTATGCTCTCGGGATTTATTACCATCGACAGACCCAGATCGTCTCTTATAAAATCTATCTGCTTATAATATTCGGGGTTTCTTACTCTCGCGATAGTCCTTTTCGCGCCGAGTTTTTTCGCAATAAGGCAGCACAGCAGGTTCACCTCGTCGTAATGCGTCGCCGCTATTACGATGCCCGCCTTGTTCACTGACGCGTCACGCTGAACGTCCGCGTCAATGCCGTTACCCTCGATACACATAACGTCCTCGGTGTTCTGCGTTTTTTCAAGCGCCATGCCGTTTATGTCGATCACCGTAACGTCGTGACCCTCGTTAGAGAGCATCGAGGCAAGCCCGCTGCCAGCCTTGCCGTTGCCAATTATTACCGTTTTCATAGCGTAATTCCTTAATATCTCATTTGTTGCTTTTATTTTTTTATATTATAGCACGGAAAGTAATATATGTCAAGGGGGATAAATCGGAGTATGCTTTATTCGGAAAAAACGTAAGCAAATCCGTTCCGCTGATGCACGGATATTATTTTTAAAAAGTACTTGCAAAAAAGCGCAAAAGATTAACAGAATAAGATACGCCGTCAAACGAGCAATTAGCAAAATGAAAAAATAGTTTGATCAAATCCCGTCTTATAACGAAGAAGAACATATCGAGCGTTTTGCAGACGATTTATCCATAAACTATACTCATTATGATTATTCCACCGATAGAACAGGAAACATTCTCAAAAGTCGCCGCTGCCGATTTAATTATATTACTCTGCTAACAAATTTTGCGATAGGCGGAGGTGTTCAGCACGAATACACAACTTAACGGCATCAGAATAAAGGAAGCCGATATTGCTGACGAGAAGGCCCGCCATAAGCTTCCACTCAAAATAAAAGCCCCCGCAATTCCGCGAGAGCTTTATTTACAGCGTTTCCCATCTGTATCTATCCCTTCAACATCCCACTGGATGACTTTCATACCCATACCGTCCAGCGTGGTGATAAGGTTGTCATCGAACTCACCGTAGGGAGCACGATAGAGCGTAGGCTCCTCGCCGGTTATCATCTTGATCTTGCGGCTGCATTCCTTGGTATCGTTGATGAGGTCGTTGACTTTGATGCCCTCAACGTGCGGATGCTGATCGGAGTGGTTCTCGATCTCGTGACCCGCGTCAAAGAACGCCTTGACGTCATCGGGATAACGGTCGCACCAGTCTCCCGTAATGAAAAACGTAGCTTTGGCGTTGTTCTCCTTGAGAATGTCGATAAGCTCCTGCGTGTTGGAATTTTCCCACGCGACGTCAAACGTCAACGCGATCTTTTTATCGCCGCGTTCGACGCTGTAAATGGGCAGCTGCCTCTGCTTGGCGTGACTTCCGACGGAAGTCACCGCCGCCGTGATACCGACCGCCGCCGTGACCACCGCAAGCCCTGCCGCAGCGGCAATACGCTTGATCTGCTTTTTCGTGAATGTAATAGCTCTCATATATTTCCCCTCCGTGAAAAAAATATCGTAATTTGCTGCAACTGCTCTATAACTATGCTATCCAAAGGACAAATATGACAAGCAGAGGTACTGAAAACAAAACATTTCACAAAAACTATTGACAAATCTCACATTTTGTTGTACAATATAATATATAGAGGTATGGCTAATCTATCCGCGCGTTGCTCGGATATTTCACAGGAGGAGCTTATGGCACTTGTAAATGTAATGGAAAACATCGTAGAGGAGAAGCTGCACCGTATGCTTGAGGCGGAGGACTGCTGCAAATGCGACCGCTGCTTTGAGGATATGAAGGCAAAGGCTCTCAAC
This sequence comes from uncultured Oscillospiraceae bacterium, assembly GCA_910587465.1. Lineage (GTDB taxonomy): Bacteria > Bacillota > Clostridia > Oscillospirales > Ruminococcaceae > CAG-115. The sequence goes on along the minus strand of CAJUMS010000005.1, from coordinate 15,693 downwards.
CAATTGCCCGCGAGATATGTCAGCACGCATAATGGCGAGCTGTTTTCGAAGCTGGCGGCTACGGTGCGCCAAAGCTCGATCGATATAAACGTTGCCGTTGCGAACGCGATAGACGTTATTTCCGCACATCCCTCTCACGAGAACAAAAACAATACAGACGATGACAAGAATTGAACGGATAAAATGCGATAACGGGAACTGTTATATCGTTTCCGACAACGAAAATGCCATTCTGATAGATACCTGCAAGTCTGACAGCGTTGACAAAATCCTACATATCTGTAAGCCGTATAGCATACGGCTTATTTTGCTGACACACGGACACTTTGACCACGCGCAGAACGCTGCGGCGCTGTCAAAGACACTGAACGCGCCCGTTGCAATGCACCGTGCCGATATGAAATTGCTCGCCGATAACAATTCCCAGACGCTCGATTCCAAAGGGCTGCTCGGAAAGATAGTGCTGAACGCCTCGCTGAAAAGCTTTGCAAGAGAAAAGATACCGCCGTTCACTCCAACGGTGTTTCTTGACGAGGACGACAGCTTGGAGGAATACGGCATACGCGCGAAAATACTGCACCTGCCCGGGCACACGGACGGCTCGATAGCCGTTGACATTGCGGAGGAACACCTGTTCGTCGGCGACGCGCTGATGAATATGTTTTACCCGACGACCTCAATGATATTTCACGACAAGGCGGAAATGCTCAAAAGCGCCGAACGTATATCCTCGCTTGGAAAACGGACGATATATTTCGGTCACGGAAAGCCCGTACCCAACAGAAATTGGATATAAAACGCGCCGCGTACACAATGTACGCGGCTTCTTCTTACAGCTCGTTACGGTTCTCAAGAGCCTTAACCAAGGTAACGTCGTCGGCGAATTCCAGCGCCGACCCCGCGGGCAGCCCGTAAGCCAGCCGCGTGACCTTAATGCCCATAGGCTTTATAAGCCGACCGATATACATTGCCGTAGCCTCGCCCTCTACGGTGGGATTTGTCGCCATGATGACCTCCTTCACGTCGCCGAGCCGCGCTATCAGCTCCTTGATCTTAAGATCCTCCGCGCCGATACCGTCCATAGGCGACAGCAGCCCGTGCAGCACGTGATACAGCCCGTCATAGCCGCCAGCGCGTTCAAACGCAGAAACGTCCTTAGGCGACTCGACGACGCAAACCACGCTCCTGTCACGGTTATCGTCGTCGCACAGCTCGCATATCTCGCGCTCTGTAAAGTTCTGGCAGCACTTACATAACTGCACGCTACGCCGCGCCTTGACAATATTCTCCGCAAACTCCTCAACCTCGCCCACGGGCAGATTGAGCATATAATAAGCCAGCCGCTGTGCGGTCTTGATACCGATACCGGGCAGTTTCGCAAACTGCTCCGCCGCCAATGCCAGCGGCAATGAAACAAACTCCGACATAAATTCAACCTCTCGTTATTGTATGACCGAAATATTCTTCGCACCGTTTTCCAGTCTTATGTAAAAATCCCTGTCGCGCCGCGCGTTATGCCAGTTTTCGGGCATTTCTTTTTCGCCGCTCGAAAAGTATACCGCGTATCTCGCGGGACTTTCGGGCTCTTTTGCGAGCCTGCCGTTATACAGTACTATATCCGCCGACGTTTCTTTGTCGGAGAACTTCGCCGCTGCAAGAGTAACTCCCGATACCGACAGCCGCGAGCCGTTAGGAACCGTCTGCACGTTTATCCCGCCGATAAGCGTCTGCACGACGCTGTTTGACCAGACAACGTCGATATCCGTCATCTTCGACAACTCCCGTATTGCCAGCGCGCCGCCGTAGTCCGCGTCGAACGCCGCGATACACGCGATCTTCACAGCACCGTGCTCGCGCATAGTCCGCGAAATACTTGTCGCCAGACCCGTACCGCTGCCCGATATGAACACGACAGCCTCGTTCCCCTCGAATATTACAGCCGCACCTGTGCTGTAATTGCCGACAAACCTTACCTCGCTGCGCCGCTCGCAGACTGTCAGAGAAATAAACAGCGAAACGGCGGATAACACCGCAATGCACTTTCCCGAAAACCACAAGGTCTTCATATTGCCGAACGCTGCCGCGGAGAGAGCCAGTGCGCAGCCCGACGCCAAGATCCACGCGAACTCAAAATCCAAGGTCAGCCACAGTCCGCGTATCCCTCCAAAGAAATCCACGACCGCCGCTGCCGCTCTCATAGCGAGGTCAACGGGCAGCGCGAAAAGACTCATTCCTGTGATACCAAGCGGTATCATAAATATAACGCTCACCGTCATAAGCGGCATCAGTATTACAGACGAGACCGCTCCCATAAGCGAAACTCCCTTGAATGCAAAAATGCTTATCGGCGAGGTACAAATCAACGCGCAGATCGATACCGACAGCACAGTCACCGCGGGGGAGAGCTTCTTCGCCTTATCGGGCAGCAGCATACACAGCTTTTTCGAGACCTCCGTCCCGACAACACCCGCGCCGAATACGCCGAACACCGACATTCCGAAGCCCGTGTCGAGTATAGTACCGGGCGAGAACGTGCCGATAAGCGCTATCGCAATGCAAAGCGAGTTGAGCGTATCCGCCTTTCGGTAAAATATCGGCGCGAGACTGTAAAGCAGAAACATTACGGACGCGCGGAGCACTGACGGCGACGGTCCGAAAAATATCACCGCTGCGGGAGCGAACAGCAGCGAGACCGCCTGCTTGACGTGACGGCGCTTTTCCGGAAGCGCTCCCAGAAGCACCGCCGCAAACAGCGCGAAATGCGAACCCGAAACCGCAGTGTAATGCGACGCACCGCATATTTTCAGCTTTTCCCTCAGCACGGGAGACAAAGCCGAGTCCTCGCCGAGCAGCATTGCCAGCGCCAACTCACCGCCATTGCCGAAAATATTTCCGCTTACCATCTCAACCATACGCGCGCGTAATCCTCTTATCACCGAGGAAATACCCGCCCCGCCGCTTTTGACCGCGATAAGCTCCGATATCTCGCCAGAAAGCAGGACTCCGTCCGCAAGATTTTGGAGCATATCGTCACTGTCGGGCTTGTTCAGCTCTACAATGGCAGTGGCTGCATCGCCGACCTCAAGCTTCTCTCTGTCGGTTATCCTAACAAAGGTCTTTCGACCCGCAAGGTTCATCTCAACGGTATACTCCTTAGTTCCGCCCGAAAGCATTGACGCCTCATTCACGACAAACTCCGCCCGCACCGTCTTTCCGCCGAATTCCGTTATCGGCTTGCAGTACAGCTCGAGATGACCCGTCATCACTGCGATCCCCCACAACAGACCAACCGCGCATATCGCCGACCTGCTCCGCTTAACGGCAAAATAAATTACAGAAACGGCGGCTGCCGCGAAAAGAATTCCGCAAAACAGACCGCCGCCGAAATACGCCGTCAGCATTCCGAACGCCATAAACGGCGCGAACCTGACAAGCGGAAGATTTAAAACCGCTCTTTTGTTTTTGTCCCGTTTCAAGTCGATTCCCGATCAGAACAGCCCCGGGAGAGAAACGCCGCCCGTTACCTTTTCCATTTCCTCTGCGCTGTAATCCTCAATCTCTTGAATGGCCTCGTTTACGCCGCTGATGATAAGATCCTGAAGCATTTCGATATCGTCCTTGTCAACGACCTCGGGCTTGAGCGTGACCGACTTCAGCTTCTTGTCGCCCGTCATTACGAGCTCCAGCACACCGCCACCTACCTGCTTGGTAAACTCCTTCTGCTCCAGCTCATCCTGAACGCGGGTGATATCCTCCTGCATTTTCTGAGCCTTTCTTACCATCTGATTCATATTGGCGTTAGAGCCCTGATATTCCTTAGGAAGTCTTGATTTCATAATGATCTCCTCTCAATTTTATGTTAATATTATTGTTTTTTGACATTTACCTCAACACCGAGCTTGCGCGCCGTGTTAAGAAACTTTTCGATATCGGAGAGTCCGCTCTCGTCGTTGTCCTCGGACTTCTCCGCCTCGATACTCACACGCACCGCAAATCCCAACACCTCGGATATCTCACTCTCGACACGTATAAGCTCGTCGCCCTTTACGTTTTCTACCAACATTCTGTTGGACGAGCGTATCACCAGCCGACCGTCCTTTGTGCGCACAGTAGAACCCTGCAGCATTGCTCCGACGGCAAGGTCGATATCCGACATTTTTGCGACGGCCGCCGCCCATTCCCCGGGAGTGACCTCGCGTATCCGCTCGGAAGCCTTATCCGTATGCTTTTCCTGCACCTTTTCCGCCGCCTTTTCGGGAACAATGGGTGTTTTGACTGCGGTCTCGGGCGACGGTATAGGATACTCGTCGTCAAGAGGCGGAGCGTCGTCATCGGTAAACGGCGGCGACTCCTCAATAGCCGATACCGGCAGAGCGTCACTAACGGGAGCGCTAAGCGGTACATCGGTTTTGGCCGGTTCCTGCATACTTGGGGGAACAGGGGATTCCGCCAGCTTGACCGTTTCCTCGAGAAGGGCACGGGTCTTACGCTCCGTATGCGACATCTCCTCAACGGGTCTCAGCGCGGGCTTCTCGACCGGGGTTTCCTTTATCTCAAACACAGGCGCAGACACAGGAACGGGAGCCTTCGATGCCGTGCTCTCAGCGCTGATATCCGCACCCATACACATTTTGACAAAACACATCTCGGCAAGCGTCTTGCGCTGTTTTACCTTTCCGATACCGTCCGCGCACTGCTGTAACAGCGTCAGACAGCGTAATATATACTCAATCGAATACATATCCGCGATACGCGCCAACTCTCCGTATTCGTCGGGAAGCGCTGTCAGCAGCTCCTTGTCGTCAGGCGCGGTCTTATACAACATAAGATCGCGGAACTGCCCCGATAGCTCGTCCACGATAAGCGCAATATCCTTTGAGCCTTTATGCAGCTCACCCAGCAGACGTATACAGCCCGCGGTATCCTTGCGCGCGATCATCTCCGAAAATGCGAACAAATGCTTTCTGTCAGCAACGCCCGCGCACGCTCGAACCGTTTCCGACGTAATATGCGTATCCGCCGAAATACAACGGTCAAGTATTGACAGCGCGTCTCTCATTCCGCCGTCCGACAACCGCGAGATAAACTCCGCCGCGTCGCGCTCCAATGAAACGCCCTCTTTTTCCGCAACAGCAAGCAGTCTCTCCGCACTGTCCGAAATATCCACGCGCCGAAATTCAAAGCGCTGACATCTTGAAGAAATAGTCGCGGGAACTTTATGCAGTTCGGTCGTCGCCAAAATGAACTTTACATGAGGCGGAGGCTCTTCAAGCGTTTTCAGCAGCGCGTTAAATGCAGCGACCGACAGCATATGAACCTCGTCAATAATATAAACGCGGTACTTACAGCTCACCGGCGTGTACGCAACCTCATCTCGGAGCTGCCGCACGTCGTCTACGCCGTTGTTTGATGCCGCGTCCATTTCGACAATATCCGTTGTAGTGCCGTCCATGATCTCCCTGCACCGCTCGCACTCAAGACAAGGACTGCCGTCTTTTGGATCAAGGCAGTTGACTGCCATAGCGAGTATCTTTGCACAGGTGGTCTTGCCAGTTCCGCGCGATCCCGTAAACAGATACGCATGCCCCGCCGAACCGTTGATTATCTGGTTTTTGAGCGTTGTCGTGATATGCTCCTGAGAAATAACGTCATCGAACGTTCTCGGACGATATTTTCTGTATAACGCAAGATACAAACGCTCACCTCCGATAACAAAACGCTCTCGATTATGGGAACAGACTGACTGCGGCACACAGGGAAATCCGCTTAATGCTGCTCGGGTCACCGCCTGACATGGTTCACAGCACCCTGTTGCACAGGGTCTGCCCCCATAATCGAAAGCATTTTTTCAATATCTCATAATATTATACAACATTTCTCCGAAAAAATCAAGGGGGTTTTGGACTTTTTTATCAATGACGGCAAATGGATTTTTTGTGAACTCGTGCGAAGTATTGTTTGGTGCAGCTGCGGGTCTGCTTTTGTTCGTTGATTGCCATTCATTACATTATGTTTCCTAGAGTTATCACACAAAAAACATTATATAATGAAGGTCGGTCAACCTAACGAAAAAGCAAGCCCGCTGCTACACTGAATTCTAATTTAATTTATCCTTCTCTATCAACAGCTCTACCGCACGTATAGCGCACTTTATGCCGCGGGTGGAATCGTCGGTGATATTATCCGGCATATCCCGCTTGGAGCGCTCGGCGTTCCATAGCGCTGTCAATACGCCGCCGCAGCGTATCTTCTTCGGGAATACGCTCCTCACCAAACCTACCGCATAGATCGCCGCGCACTCCATTTCCGACGTCAGACAGCCGCACTTGAAATAGCTGTCCCAACGCGACTTGATATTCTCGCCGACCGCCGACCCGTCGGGATTGACCTCGCCGTAAAAGCTGTCCTTGGAATGTACCACTCCGACATGGTAACGATTGCCCGGCTCCGCGCCCGAAAGCTCCTTGGCCGCGTCCGCGAGCGCAGTCGTGACCGCGAAATCCGCTACCGACGGATACCCCTGCGGCAGATACTCGTAGCTCGTGCCCTCCGCGCGGATAGCCGCCTCGGCGATTATCAGATCGCCGCCAAACACCGACAGGTCGATACCGCCGCTCGTTCCAACGCGGATAAACGTGTCCGCGCCGCTGTCGATAAGCTCCTCGACCGCGATAGCCGCCGACGGACCGCCTATGCCCGTCGAGCACACGCTGACCTTCTCGCCGTTCAGATATCCCGAGTAGATGTTGTATTCGCGGTTCTGAGCGATCTGTACGGCATTATCCAAATACGCCGCGATCTTCGGAACGCGCCCCGGGTCGCCCGGGAGAATGACATATCTCCCAACATCGCCCTTCTTTATTTTAAGATGAAACCGTTCGTTTTCGTTCATTATAGTAGCCATATTAACTCCTTATTTAAAAAGCTCCGCAATTTCGCCAAGCTGCGCTCGGTCGATAACGGCTCTCTTCGCTCCGTTCGCCTTTGCTCTTCTTACCGCATACCGAAACATTGCTCTTCCTTTGATTATAATATTATTACCGCCGACAATTACGAAGTATTTCCATGTCATGGTCATAGAAATAATCGGGCGGCTCATCGGTTTGTATCCTCATCCACCCGAACCGCCTGCACAGCAGCGCCATGAAATTGTCGTTTTCCCTATCGTACAGCTTTTCAAACTCAGCGAGCTGCCGTCTGAGATCAGCCATACCGCAAGACATGCCCGTCAGCAAAACATCGCCCTTGTGATATTCAATTTCAATGATTATCGTTTTCGCTCTCAAACAGCCCCTTCATTTCTCCGATAAAATCATCGTCGTATATCTTGGGATAGAACCCGAAAACCAGATCGTAAAACTGCTTGTCGGACAGCGACTCGAACTCCCCGAAAAGAAAGCTCGGATAGCTCTTCATAGCGTCGCACATTGCCTTGACCCTGTTTATCTGCCCCTCAACCGCTTTGGCGCATATCTTGTCGTTGCCGAGAATAAAGGCGGGAATATGCTTTACCGCCTTGTCAAAGTCGTAATCGGGAGCGGGATATATCTTCGCGAAATACAGCTTTACCTCGTTGTAAAATATCCTGTTTTTGGACTTGATATCACGCCTGAGCCTGCCGAGCAGCTTAGAGATCGGCTTCTTCGGGTCGTTGATATGAGACAGCACTGCCGACAAGCCGTCCAGCAGCGCGGGCAGATTTTCCATGCCCTTGTCGTCGCGGATAGCCAGATACGCCTCGCGCGAGATCAGCAGTACGCGTCCGAGCGCGTTTTTCTCCGAGACCGCCATGATCACTCCCCCTGTAAAAATCCCCCGCTCCGAACGGAACGGGGGACGATACCCGATCAATCCTCGGGAACAAGCACCGCGTAATTGCCCTCGTTGCGCTTGTAAACAACGTTGACAGCGCCCGTCTCGGCATTCTTAAACATAAAGAAATTATGATCCAGCAGGTTCATCTGCAAAATAGCCTCCTCGACCGACATCGGGCGGAGCCGGAAGGTCTTTTCTCTGATGACCTCGTAGGTATCCTCCTCGACCTCCGGAGCAAGCCCCGCGAACGCGTCCGCGCGCAGGTTCTTTTCAATCTTGGTCTTCTGCTTTCTGATCTGACGGATAATACGGTCGATAGTAACGTCGAGCGCATCGTTCTTATCCTTTGCGGTCTGCTCCGCACGGCAGATCATGCCGTTATATTTTACGGTAAGCTCAAGTATGATCATATCGCGGCGTTCTGCCAAGGTGATCTTAGCCTCCGCCTCCTCTGGGAAAAATCTGTCCAGCTTTGCGTTAAGCTTCTGCTCCGCGTAGTCGGTGAACGACTGCGAAATGTTGAGCTTCTTTGCGGTAATTGTAACCTTCATGCAACTCATTCCTTCCGTTAGTTAAAGTGAGGCGGACCGCCTCTTAATATATTTTAGCATATTATTATAATTTTTTCAAGTATCAGAAATAAACTTTAGATAACTTTCACAAATTCAACTGTAAAAATATGTTACATAAGAGGATTTTTTTGCCTAAAATTTAACGAATTCCGCCAGCCTGTGTCGAAAAACGGCATAGCGGTCAAACCCCGCCGCCTCGAGAGCCGCCTGCGCCTTATCGAAGTCGGCAGCGACGCGCATTCTGTCGTGAGCGTCCGAGCCGACGGTAACGATCTCACCGCCAAGCTCCTTGTAACGTCGCAATATGAATGCGTTCGGGTGAGGGTATCCCATTCTGCTCGCTATCCCCGCCGTGTTCACTTCAATTCCCTTGCCGAGCGATACCAACGCTTTAAGTAGCTCGTCGATTATTTCCCGATAGTCAAGCGGCTCATAGCGCTTTTCGGGCGAGTATCTTACAACATAGTCAAGATGTCCGTACACATCAAAGTTATCAAACGCGCGGACGTTCGCGAGAATACTCTCAAAATAACTTAAAATACCGTTTTTACTGCCGAGCTCTTCAAAATACTCTGGATAATACGGGTCTTTTCCGTCGACAAGGTGCGACGAGCCTATGATAAAATCCAAATCCCACGCTGCTGCGAACTCGTTCAGCCGCGGCGCGAGGTAGTCCATCAGCCCAAGCTCCACTCCAAACAGCACCTCTACCCTATCCGAAAGCTCCGCCTTGACGCGCATGAGCTCATCATGGTACGCGGCGGTATCAAGCTGAAACTCGCCGCAGGGGTAGTCGTAGTCCAGATGCTCGGTAAGGCATATCGTCCGCAAGCCCTTTTCGGCGGCGGCTTTCGCCATTTTCATCATCGATTCGGTGCTGTCGGTCGAGAATGACGAATGTGTATGCATATCGGCGATTATCATAAAGCATCCCCTTTTACCAAAAATTACTGTAAATATTGTAACATATTTTCAAGAATTTTGCAACGGTATTTTCAAATAATAGTCATGAAAGGAAGTGCATTTTTATGGACAACTACATCTGCCCGTGCGGCTATGTATACAGCGAAGAGCGCGGCTGCCCGTCTATGGGCATAGCCGCGGGAACGAAGTTTGAGGACCTTCCCGACGATTGGGTCTGTCCCGTCTGCGGACTTACCAAGGACAACTTCGGCTCGCGCAACGACGTCATCAACGCTGTTAAATAAACGAATATCCGCTCCGTTAGGAGCGGATATTTTTTACCTTAAAATCGCGAAATAATCCCTATATTCCGCATAGCTTGCCTTGTGATTAAGCGCAAAATATTCCTCGCCGATGTCAAAATACCTGTAACAAATGCCGCCGTTCTCATAAACTCCATCACGGCGAAGATAACAGTACGAATTCCAGCCCGAATCCACCCAAATGACGCGCCCGTCTATCTCCGCGAAATTCCATTCGTGATACTCACTGTCATTATCGGTCACGAACATCCGCCCGCCGTTAAGCGCCGCGCCGTGTACGTTCCAACACTTTATCCCCTGCGCGGCGCAGAGAGCCGAGGTCATATTGGAGTAGCCCCCGCATACGCTGCTGTGCTTGTCCAGCATATACTTCAGCGACAGCGTTTCCGCGGGTACGCCCTTGTCATAGGCGGGGTAATCATAATAAATATTCGCCGATACCCACCGCGATATTGCGCGTAATTTGTCGTAATCGCTGTTGAGACCCGCGCATATCTCATCCGACAGTGCCTGTATCTCTTCGAGTACTTTACGTATCTCGTCGGGCTTTCCTCCCTTTACAATATACTCCGCCACCTGATTTTGCGGCTGCTCTATCGCGTTCTCCACTGCTTTTCTGTTATTTTCCGCAATATCGGAAAGATCCCAAAGTTCAAAGCCGTGCTGAGTAACTTCAAGCATAATCTCATCATTATGACCGTCCTCGTATACCAGCGTGACGGTAAGATACCCGCTTTGCGGCTCGGTCAGCACGATCTCCGCGGAAAAACCGTCCTTGTCGGAATTCAGGTCGAATTCCGCGCCGCGCGGGAACACGGACATATGGTCGATCGGGCTGTCCGCAGTTTTGCCGCTGATAATCGCGGTATTGCCTCTCAGCTCGACCGTCTTTTCGTTTATGGGATCGTGCGAAAGTGTCAGCGAGCTGACTTCGGAAGGAGCGGATATAGGCTCGCTTGTCTCAACTACGGAAGCCGGCTCGTAAGTGTCTGACTTCGTCTCGGTACTTGCCGTGGTATTATCGGGCTTGGAAACGCTCTGCGTACTTGACGAATAACGAGAGCTTCCCGACCCGCTGTCGGGAAACACGAACGACGGCATATCGGGCACACCGCCTCCGCACCCCGCAAGCAGTAAAGCCGCGGTACATATTGAAATCATTGAAATAGATTTTTTAATGGAAAACACCTCGCTATCTCAAGCGTTATGTATTCATTGTACACCAAACCGCCGAGATTGTCAAGCGTTCTCTATTTTTTTGCAAGCACCGTGACCAGTCCGTTTGCCTCCGAGGATGAGATATCCGCGCCGATGATCTCGCCGTCGATGACCAGTAAATTAGCGCATATCGGCACTACGGGATCGGCGCCGTCGAAATTGGTTATCTCATATGTATACTTTTTCGCGAAGCAGGCGCGGTACTTCATCAGATCGAAGCCCTGTTCTTTCTGAAGCGCATTGTACTGCGTATACGCCTCGTCGAAGCGCGAAGGGATACGAACCTCCTCCACACTTGACGGCACGGGTGCGGCATTCCAGCCGAACGTCTCTATATACTGCACGCGCTCCTCGTTGGTAGCACCGGAAATATGTGCTCCCCCGCCCGACGACAGCTTGAATATACACCATATCCCCGCAAGCACTATCAGGAGCACTCCCAACGTAAGGCTCCTGCTGCGGCGCGGTTTTTTTCCCGCCATACTATCCCTCCGCTTTAAAATGTATTTGATATTATTGTCCGTGACCGTAACTATTATATGCGGATAATTTCACAGAAAATACAATATATTGTGCCAATATTACCAAAATCTTTTGCGTGTCTTTGTGGGATATGCCGAAAATTCGGCTCTATCATTGACACCAAAGCAAATTCAGTCGTTTTTTTGTGCAATGTGCCAATTAACGCGGCGGATTTTACAGTAGAATTTGTAAACGTTAGTGAAAGTATATAAACGAATTCAAAAATATTTGTTGGTTTAGGCTCTTTATTTTTTGGTTTGGTTTTGGTATTATATTATTAGCGAAATATTAACTTTTATTTTGTTACATTTACATTAGTAGGAGGTTATATAAATGGCAAGTTTATCGGCAAGAGGCATTTATAAGCGTTATGCGGGCGGCGTTGTAGCCGTTTCGGACTTCACCATGAACATCAAGGACAAGGAGTTTATCGTACTGGTAGGTCCTTCCGGATGCGGTAAGTCCACCACCCTGCGTATGATCGCGGGCTTGGAGGAGATCTCCGAGGGCGAGCTGTTCATCGGCGACCGTCTTGTAAACGACGTTGCTCCTAAGGACAGAGATATCGCGATGGTTTTCCAGAACTACGCTTTGTATCCTCATATGACAGTATTTGACAATATGGCGTTCGGTCTGAAGCTCCGTAAGGTTCCCAAGGACGAGATCAAGAAGCTCGTTGAGGAAGCTGCTAAGATCCTCGACATCGCTCACCTGCTCGACAGAAAGCCGAAGGCTCTCTCCGGCGGTCAGAGACAGCGTGTTGCACTGGGTCGTGCGATCGTTCGTGATCCTCAGGTATTCCTTCTCGACGAGCCGCTGTCCAACCTGGACGCTAAGCTGCGTGCACAGATGAGAACCGAGCTTTCCAAGCTGCACAAGAAATTGGGTACTACGTTTATCTATGTAACGCATGACCAGACAGAGGCTATGACGATGGGTGACAGAATCGTCGTTATGAAGGACGGTTATGTTCAGCAGATCGATTCTCCTATCAATCTGTACGAGCAGCCCGTAAACAAGTTTGTTGCAGGATTTATCGGTTCTCCGCAGATGAACTTCATTAACGCAAAGCTCATTATGCAGGACGGCAAGTACACCGTAGAGTTCGGCTCCGAGGATACCAAGACCGCAAGAGGAAGAAAGTTCTATGTAGAGCTGCCCTCCGCTAAGGCCGATACCGACGCGCTGAAGTACTATGTTGACAAGGAAGTTATCCTTGGTATCCGTCCCGAGAACATTCACGACGAGGAAATGTTCCTGTCCGCTGCTAAGACCGGTATCATTGAGGCTACCGTAGACGTAACCGAAATGCTTGGCGCGGAGACCTATCTGTACCTCACCTGCGAGGGTATGCCGCTTACCGCGCGCGTATCTCCCAGATGTACCGCACGTCCTCAGGACACTATCAGACTTGCTCTCGATCCCAACAAGATCCACCTGTTCGATCCGGGCGACGAGCACAGCCTGCTTAACTAATTTAATCCATAAGCATTTTTCGGCGCGGCTGTTTCCAGCCGCGCCGTTTTTACAGACTGAAATGAGCACGAATGAAAAAATCAGCCGTTATACTCTGCGCTATTCTCTGGACGATCGGCGGCAGAATGACCAAAAAGGGGGGTAGCATATGAAAAAATCGTTGGCTGTCGGTTTGCTTGTTATCGGCGGGCTTGCCGCGGTTTTCGGATTGTCGGTTCTTTGTATGCTCTTGCTTGCGGAGCTATTGAACGTTGGACTGTTCATTGATTTCGTACTGATTTTGGGAATGGCTTTCGGAGGGAACTGCATCAGCAAGCTTTATCGACGGAAATACGGAATGGGCGTTTCGATGTTTTTTCTGTGCGCTTATGTGCCGCCAATGATAGGCTCGGGAATATTTTTTACCGTAGTTCTGATACTTGACAAGCTGGGACATTTCAGAGGATTTATGGAGGGGCTGCGCGAGGCACTTGCCGCGTTAGCCTTTGTCGCGGTCTCGGTAGTGCTGGCGATCGCAGGCGGGATATGGCTGGCTGTTGCCCACGCTAATTCTTAAGGGGAGGTACGGTATGAGAAATCCTTTGACGATAGCTTTAATAATCCTCGCGACAATAATCGGCGGAGATTTGTGCAATGTGCTGATCTGCGTTATCGCGCTGTTGGTATGGAACTTCAATCCGGGGATATGCATTCTCGTGCTGACTGCGGTCATACTCGGATTTTGCGCGCTGCTGAATACTGTGACTAAGAAGACGCGAAAAATCGGCGTGAAAAGGGGCGTTTTTCTCGCGTGTGTTCAAGTGCCGATCACTGTGTTCGCTATCGTTTTTTTCGTGTCGAACTATCTCGATTATAAAAATTACAAGCCCTCCAACGATATGTGGGCGGGTCTTAGGACGCTGTGGACGGGAATATTTTACGGTATATCGAGATTTTTTCTTATTATCGTTTCGATAACGACCGTATGCGCCATCTGCTCGGCGGTTATCTTATATTTAAATGAAAAAAGCCGCACAAAATAACGTTTTTTCGGATTTTCCGATCGGGGAGATGATCTTATGAGAAAACCTTTGGCGATAGCTCTGCTGATTATCGGCGGCGCGGCGCTGAGGATCGTATTGTCAGCTGTTACATTACAGAATAAAGAAAGGACAACAACAAAATGAACCCAAGAATTGAACAGCTTATCAAAAACATTGAAAATGTAATTATCGGCAAGCACGACGTTATCGTTAAAATAATCTGCGCTATGATAGCGGGCGGTCACGTGCTTATTGAGGACGTTCCAGGCGTGGGTAAGACCTTGCTCGCGGAGACCCTCGCGAAGTCAGTTTCGGGAACGTTCGGGCGCATACAGTTCACGCCCGACCTTATGCCGTCGGACGTTATCGGCTACACTGTGATCGATCAGAAAACGGGAGCCGCGGAGTACCGCGCGGGCGCGGCGATGTGCAACTTCCTGCTCGCGGACGAGATCAACCGCACCTCGCCGAAGGTGCAGTCCTCGCTGCTGGAGGCAATGGAGGAGCTTCAGATTTCCGTCGACGGTATCACTCACAAGTTGCCCGTGCCGTTTATGACACTCGCGACTCAGAACCCTATCGAGACCTACGGAACGTATCATCTTCCCGAGGCGCAGCTTGACCGCTTTTTAATGCGCATTTCGATAGGCTATCCCGACCGCGCCGCCGAACTCCAAATGCTTGAAAAGATGCCGCACAATATCGAGGTTCAACCCGTGATGTCTTTGGATGAGGTCGTCTCCCTGCGCGAGATGTCGTCGCGCGTTTCCGTCTCGGAGCAGGTAAAGGCGTATATACTGATGATCGTCGGCGCTACGCGGAACAAGCAGGAGATAAAGCTCGGCGCGTCCCCGAGAGCGTCTATCGCACTGTACAGAGCGGCGCAGGCTATGGCGCTGATAAGCAACCGCGCGTTCGCTACCCCCGACGACGTGAAGTCAATGGCGCCGTCAGTGCTCGGTCACAGAGTTATCCTCGCGGCGGGTCAGAGCGATTATCTGTCCTCCGATGAGATCATTCGGAAAATTCTTATGGAAACGGTCGTGCCCATTTAGAGGTGAAATATGGATAAAATGCAGCTTTTGAAATCGGTTATCGGCACATTGGGAATTTATTTGATCTTTTCGGTTTTCACGGTAATATTTTATCTATTCCTCCCGTATCATGGCGATCCGGGTATCGGCGGGCTGGCAAATGTTTCTCACATGATATTCTACTATACCGTATGCTTGCCGCTGTGCGGTATCGCGGGAGCTCTGCTGTTCAAGGGGAAAATACCGGTGTGGCTTTGGACGGCGGCAACGGTACTGTTTACCGCGGCAATGACGTTTATCATCGGAGGAAGCGCAAGCGATCTCCTGTTCAACGTTGCGATAGTGCTGCCTTTTACGCTTATTCCGTTTTGTATCGTCAAGCTGTGTTTTTATGTTTGTGAGAATGCGAAAAAGCAATGAACGTAAATTGTTGAGCAGCAGAATTTTTTATACCAAAACGGGCGCTGTTAAGTTACAGCGCCCGTTAATGTTTATACCTCGGTAAACGCGTCCTTGCCGAGACCGCAGGTCGGACAGGTCCAGTCGTCGGGGATATCCTCAAACTTGGTTCCCGCCGCGATACCGTTGTCGGGATCGCCGACAGCCTCGTCGTAAACATAGCCGCATGGGCATTCGTACTTCTTCATTGGCAAAAACTCCTTTCCTTTTTTATAAATTATAGCACTGTTTTATTACTTTGTCAAGCCGAAATTTCGGCGTTTTTGTTCTTTTTCGGTATAAATATGATTGCCGCTATTATAGATCGGAAGAGCACACGTCTGAACTCCAGTCACTCACTCGAATCTCG
>CAJUMS010000004.1 GCA_910587465.1 uncultured Oscillospiraceae bacterium | reverse complement strand
AAGCGTGTTAAGCGAACTGTTTAGCATTTCGAGAACGCCCTCGCCCGTTACCGCCTCGATACGTCTTACGCCGCTCGCTACCGAGCTTTCGGACACGATCTTGAACAGTCCCGCCTGCGAGCTGTTTTTCAGGTGAGTACCACCGCAGAATTCGGTAGAGTATTCACCCACCGAGACTACGCGTACAACGTCGCCGTACTTCTCGCCGAACAGCGCCATAGCGCCCTTTTTCTTCGCCTCATCGATAGGCAGCTCCTCCGTAACGACTGGAACGGCTGCGAGAATGACCTTATTCACATACTCCTCAACACGCTTGATCTCGTCCGCCGACATTGCACTGAAATGCGTGAAGTCGAAACGGCAGCGATGCGGGTCAACATACGAACCGCTCTGATGAACGTGATCCCCCAGAACGCTCCGCAAAGCCGACTGCAATATATGGCAGCTCGTATGATTGCGCTGAGTAGACATGCGCGTTTTTTCGTCAACGGATGCCGTTACCTTGTCGCCGACCGAGAATCCGCCCGCCTTGACAACACAGCTGCAAACAAACTGTCCGCCGCCAAGCTTCTGTGTGTCCATAACCTCCATAACGCTGCTTCCGTTCACGATAGTCCCCTTGTCGCCGACCTGACCGCCCATTTCAGCGTAGAACGGCGTGTCTTCGATAACTACTGTAACGCGGTCGCCCTCACCGCACAGCTCCGCCATTTCGCCGTCCTTGACGACCGCGAGTATCTTTGTATCGCATATCAGCGACGAATAGCCGACAAAGTTGGTCTTGAATGCGTCCAGTGCGGAATTCTTCGCGTTATCCCAGCCGCCGCCGAGTTTTTTGTTCTCGCGGGCGGTTTGCTTCTGTATCTTCATGCACTGCGCAAAACCGTCCTCATCAGCCTCGAAGCCGTTCTCGTGAAGTATCTCCTTAGTGAGATCAAGCGGGAAACCGTAGGTATCGTGCAGTTTGAAAACGTCCTCGCCCTTGAGGGTCTTTTGGCCCGACTTTTTCAGGTTCTCGATCATATCCGAAAGTATCTCCGTGCCCTTGTCAACGGTCTTAGCGAAGCTCTCCTCCTCGGTCTGAATGACCTTCTTGACGTACGCGCGCTTTTCGCCAAGCTCGGGATACGCCGACAAATTCTCGTCGATAACGGTATCGCATACTTCATGCAAAAATGCCTTGTGATAGCCGAGCAAACGTCCGTGACGAGCCGCGCGGCGGAGCAAACGACGAAGAACGTAGCCGCGGCCCTCGTTAGACGGCAGTATGCCGTCGCCCACCATAAAGGTAGTGGAACGGATATGGTCGGTAATAACGCGTATAGAAACGTCCTTCTTATCGTCCTCGTGATACTTCACGCCAATTATTGAGCAAATTTTGCTCATAATATTCCTGACTGTATCGACCTCGAACAGATTATCAACATCCTGCATTACACACGCAAGGCGCTCCAGACCCATACCGGTGTCGATGTTCTTGGTGGCAAGCTGCGAATAGTTGCCGTGTCCATCGTTATCAAACTGCGTGAAAACATTGTTCCATATCTCGATAATGCGGTCACAGTCCTCCGCCTGCTCGAAGCTTTCAAGAGGACCGTACTTTTCGCCGCGGTCAAAATGAATTTCCGAGCATGGACCGCACGGACCGCTGCCATGCTCCCAGAAGTTGTCGGCCTTACCGAGCTTTATTATCCTGTCCTTGGGTACGCCGATCTCGTTCGCCCAGATATCGCCCGCCTCGTCGTCCTCCTCGTAGATCGTCACCCACAGTCTGTCCGCGGGTATCTCAAGTGTCTTTGTAAGGTACTCCCACGCCCACGCGATAGCCTCGTGCTTGAAGTAGTCGCCAAACGAGAAGTTACCCAGCATCTCAAAATATGTGCCGTGACGCGCGGTCTTGCCAACATTCTCGATATCGGGAGTACGTATGCACTTCTGACAGGTCGTCACACGGTGACGCGGAGGCTCCTCAATGCCCTGAAAGTACTTCTTCAGAGGCGTCATACCCGCGTTTATCAGCAGTATCGAGTTATCGTCCGCGGGCGGCACAAGCGGAAAGCTCTGCATACGCAGATGCTCCTTGCTCTCAAAGAATTTCAGATAGCTCTCTCGGAGCTCGTTCAATCCCATCCATTTCATAATCGTTCCGTCCTTTTATTTTAAAATTTACAGTTATTTCCATTTTTGCCGACATTCGAAATAACGCATACATTATTATTATAACTCATTTTCCCAAAAAGTCAATAGGTAAGATGTAAGAAGTTGGAATAACATCGCAATTGTCAAAAAGAAAAGCTGCCAAAGGGAAAGGCAGCTTTAAGTATGCGTTTTTAGTTATCCAAATTACTTAAGTATCTGGATCTTACCGATGATCGGCAGCGGTTTCATCTGACCCTGAGCAGCGTTAACGATACCCATGATCATGAAAACAAAGACTGCGATACCGCCCACAGGACCGATAATGAACCAACCCACGAAAGGAATAACTGCCGCTATGCCAACAATAATATCAGCAATAAACAGCACCAGACCCTGATTAGCGTGGAATTTTGCAAACTCCGTCTTTCCTGCAAGAAGTCCTACCAGCCACAAGATGCCAAGGTACGACAAAATGCCGAACAGCTTGTCATTTGAATCTTCCATTTCAGAAAACCCTCCCAAAAAATAATTTCTTGCGGTGCCACTTCCGCATTAATAATAATATACCAAAAAAACAAAGATTTGTCAAGCCGTATAAACCACATTTATTGTCTAAACAACACCATTTTGTAACTTTAAACAAATTTCCGTGAATTTTTTTTGCACAATCGTAAAATATGTTGTGACATAAATTCCCATTTACCTAAGGTATGGATTATAACGCTTTTCCAGTTCAAGATCAGTAATGTCGCCGTGACCGCTCAGTATCTGCCAGTTACCCGACAGCAACTTTATTTCGGACAAGGTTTCGAGCATCTGCCTGTCGTTTCCAGAATATCCATCCGTCCTGCCGATGCTGTTTTGGAAGATTACATCGCCGCTGAATATCGCATTGAATTTCTCGCAGAACAGCAGACAGCTCCCTGCCGTATGTCCCGGGGCCGCCATTACCCTAAACGTCACTCCGCACACCGTGAACTCCGCGCCGTCCGTGAATACGCAGTCGGGTGTCACGGGCGCAAATGGAGTGCCCTGCATAAACCACGCCCAGCTCTTGTCCGAGCTTGTCAGCATCTCGGAGTCCAGATCGGGAGCGTAAACGGGCGCACCCGTCCGCTCTCTGAGCTCCGCAACCCCGGCGAAATGATCGAAATGTCCGTGCGTGATGATTATCGCGCCGACCTCCATATCATCTCTGTCCATAATATTCATAACCTCCGCCGAGGACGCGGGGTCGATAACCACCGCCATATCGTCCTCGCCCGGGACTATATAACAATTTGCCGCAAGTGCTCCCAACGGGAGCTGAATTATATTGTCCATAGGATAACCCTCACTTTATTTTTGTGATTTTCGCGCCGCCCTTGGTCTTATTGTACGAATCGGTAGCCGAAAACGCCTCAATAAGCGATGTTTCCATATCGTTCAGCCGCTTGGCTTTGACGGGCACGATACGCACATACGCTTCCTTTCCATACTTGATATCCGCGTAAACATCGCCCTTGCCCTTGCCGTTGAAGTGATTGTGAACACGCTGACAAACGTTTATCGACTGACCGATATAAATATTCTCCCAGCCGTAAAACCGCTTGAACCGCACAGGCTTGTCGAATATCATTATTACATAGCACCCCGGGAAATCGTTGTACTTGCACCCCGTACGCTCCTTTTCGTCAATTATCCAATTCTCCTCGAACCGCGTCCAATGCACAAATCCGCCCCTGCGCACTCTGCGCCTGAGCCGCGCGTTTTTTGCCTTGGGAGTACACCGCGCCCATATCCACAATATCACCAGTATCAGCAGAGCGCCAAGCAGCAGCCATTGTCTGAGTTCCATGACCGTTACTGCTTGCCCGTTCTGTCCGCAGAGATGACCCCGGGGATCTTTTTCAGCCGCAGCATAACGTTTGCGAGCTGCTCCACGCCCGCTATCTCAATGGTTATCAGCAGGTTGGTGTTGCCGTTCTTCAGGCGGTGCATATTCATCTCATGCATGGGGATATGGTTTGCGGCGATAGCGGCTGTGATATCGGCAATGACCGAGGACCTCTGCTCCGCGATAATATCCACAGTCGCGCGGTAGGTAGTGTCGTCCGCGCCCGCCCACGACGCTTTTATCCAGCGATCCTTGTTCTCCTCGCTGTCCATATTGTTGATAACATTTATGCAGTCCATTTTGTGTATCGAAACGCCGAAACCGCGCGTCACAAAGCCGATTATCGGGTCGCCCGGCAACGGATTGCAGCACTGTGCGAACTTCACCATGCAGTTGTCCACGCCCTCGATGATGATCCCCTTGCGGCGGGCGCGGCGGTTAGTCTCCTCAATATTCTCCTCACCCGTTGGCAATACGGCGTTCTGCTCCCTCTGCATGCGGAGCTGACTTTCCTTGATACGCTGAATGACCTTCGACATGGACACACCGCCGTAGCCTATGCTCGCGTACAGATCATCGATAGTCTCCACTCTCGCGCGCTGTGCCGCCTCCTTGAGTATATCCTCGTCGAGTGGTATGCCGTTGCGCTTAAACTCGCGCTCCAGTTCCTCTTTTCCGCATTGGATGTTCTCCTCACGGCGCTCCTTTTTGAACCACGAGCGTATCTTTGCCTTAGCCTCGGTGGTCTTGGCGATTTCAAGCCAGTTTCTGTTGGGACCGTAATTCGGAGAGCCGCTTGTGAATATCTCGATAATATCGCCCGTTTTCACCTGATAGTCGAACTGCACCATACGACCGCCGACCTTTGCGCCCGTCATTTTATTGCCGACCTCGGTATGGATAGCATACGCGAAGTCGATAACGTTCGCACCGAGCGGCAGTACGAACACGTCGCCCTTGGGCGAGAACACGTAGACCTCGTCCTGCGCGAGATCGTTTTTGATAGCGTCGGTGATCTGCTCAACGTCGTCCGCCTCCTGCTGACGCTCGAGAAGCTGTCTTATCCAATCAAAGCGCTTTTCGCCCGCAACGCTGCCCTTTAATCCCGCCTTGTATTTCCAGTGTGCCGCGATACCGTACTGCGCAGTGTTGTGCATTTCTACGGTGCGTATCTGCACCTCGAACGGTATGCCCTCCTTGCCGATAACGGTTGTATGCAGCGACTGGTAGCGATTGGGCTTAGGGGTAGCGATATAGTCCTTGAAACGGTACGGTATAGGGCTGAACAGATCGTGAATAACACCGAGAACGTTATAACATTCAATGACCGACTGCACGATAATTCTCACAGCGTATATATCATATATCTCGTCAAACGGCTTGTTCTTAACGTACATCTTCTTGTAAATGCTGAACATCGACTTCACCCTGCCCTCGATAACGGGATCGGGCTTGATATCGTTGATTCGTCCCTTGATACGCGTGATTATCGTATCGATAAAGCTGTCTCGTTCCTCCTTGTGAATGTCCAGCAGCCGCTCTATCTCCTTGCAGCCGTAAGGATCAAGGTAACGAATGGCAATACTTTCCATCTCCTCCTTGACGTCGCTCATACCTAATCTGTGAGCGATAGGCGCGTAGAAGTTCATAGTCTCAAGCGAGGTTTTGCGCTGCTTCTCGGGAGGTCTCGCGTACAATGTGCGCATATTGTGCAGTCTGTCGGCAAGCTTGATGATAATTACGCGAATGTCCTTGCTCATAGCCATAAGTATCTTACGGATATTTTCCGCCTGCTGCTCCTCCTTGGTGTTCAGCGGCACCTGACCTATCTTTGTAACGCCGTCCACCATAAGCGCCACATCCTCGCCGAACTTCTTCTTTATCTCGTCGAGCGACGTTTCGGTATCCTCCACCACGTCGTGCATAAGCGCCGCGCACAACGTATCCGTATCCATGAGGTAATCCAGCAGAATGGACGCCACGGACAGCGGATGGGTTATATATTTCTCTCCCGAGGAGCGCATCTGCCCATCGTGCGCCTCGTCCGCAAGCCGATAGGCGCGCATTATTTTATCTGTATCATACGGCTTTTCGCTTGCAGCGATCTTTTGCAATAACGTGTCTATGGTTATAGTGTCCATCTTATCTCCTTAATTTAAAAGCAAGTTGCGCACCGCGCGGCTTCGCCGCGCCGACCAAGCTGAATTGCGGACTTTCCGCTCCGCTCGTTACGCTACAAGTTCGCAACGCAGCTCGCTTGTGCAACTTGCTCCCGCGACGATATAATTGTTGTACTTTATTATACGATGCTCTGCTGCGTATGTATCGCATTACATTAACCTTTAAACTGCTTGTTCAGCTCAAACAGCAGCCCTTCCGCAAACAGATCGCGCTTTTCGGTAACCGGCAGTATCTTCGGTGTGCAGTCCTCGCCTAGCTCAACCATTTTCGCCTCGGCGAATGCGTCGAGCGTTATTCTCAACATACAATAATTAACACTCCCGTCAAATTTGGCAAGATCCTCTGCGGTACGCTTTCCGCCGCTCATCTTTACCAGATCATATATCTTCATAAGCTCTTCACGGCTCTGCGGGATAACTCTCGGCGCAAGGCGATTGTCGCAGCCCTCTCCGCGACATATTTCCTCGTATACGCGGCTCGCAGCGATAAACCTGTCCTCGCGGAAATCAGCGGGACGATAATCCACTAACCTCAGCTCCGCGCGCGCTTTGCCGTTATACTCGTTGATCTCCGCCGTCGCTATCATATCTATCTTATCACCGACGTTCGGGATAAACCTGTCGAACGGCACCTTGAACGTGATCGTCCGCAGCGTCGCACCGCCTGCCTCCACGTCAAACGAAGTATACAATCCGTCTTTCATCGCACGCTTTGACTTCACCGTACAGCTCCTCAACAAAAACTGCGGTACGGGATTGCGCTCTCCGCACGGCTCTATCCTAGACAACAGCTTAACACTATCGACAGTTAAGTCCGCACAGGTCGCTTCCATATCCGCCGTGACCGACGGCAACGGCATTTTCGGGTAATACTCTCTTGCGTACTTGTGTATCAGTTTCGTGAACTCCCCGATCTTATCAGCAGACAGCGAAAAGCCTCCAGATCTCGGGTGTCCGCCAAACATTGTCAGCGGCGCGGAGCACTCCATAAGCATTTTATGCACCGAAAAACCCTCAATGCTCCTCACAGAGCCCCGCGCCTTTCCGTTCTCATTTGATATCATAACAACGGGCTTATCATACTTCTCGAGAATTTTCGAGCAGACGATACCGATAACTCCGTGGTGCCAGCCCTCGCCTGCAAGCACGATAACGCGCTCCTTGAGTATTCCGGGATCCTCAGCGGTCTGCTTTTGCACATCCTCCAGTATTTTATTTTCCGCGGTCTTGCGCTTGTTATTCAGCAGCTCCAGCTCCTCCGCCAAACGACCCGCGGTATCCGCGTCGTCCTCGCACAGCAACAGCCGCACCGCCTTTTCCGCATTAGCTATCCTGCCCGCCGCGTTTATTCTCGGACAGATCCTGAACGCCAGATCGTTTGACGATATATCTTCGATATGACACCTTGCCGATTTAATAAGCGCTGTCAGACCCGCATTCTGCTCGTTCCTTATATTATCCAGACCACGCTGAACTATGTAACGGTTTTCACCTTTGAGCGGCACAACGTCTCCGACAGTCGCCACAGCCGCAAGATCGGCGTAGCTTTCAAGGACGAAATCCTCATCTTCCTCCAACGCTATAAGCAGCTTGAGCACCACTCCCGCGCCGCACAGGTCCTTAAACGGCGAGGGATCATCCGCGCGGTTGGGATCAACACAGGCTCCGCACTCGGGCAAACTGGCGTTCGGTTGATGATGATCCGTTATCAGCAGCTCCACGCCCTTGCTTTTGAGGAACTCCGCCTCCTTTACGGCGGAGATGCCGTTATCAACCGTAATAACAAGCTCTGTGCCGTTGGCGGCTATCTTTTCAAGCGCCGCGACGCTCATTCCAAAGCCCTCGCTCCTGTCAGGAATGTAGAAATCCACGTCCGCGCCCTGCGCCTCGAGATAGCTGTACAGCATTACTGTCGAACAAACTCCGTCGCAGTCGTAATCGCCGAAAACCGTTATCCGCTTGTCCTCGTCTATCGCGCTGCGCACCATCTCCACCGCTTGCCGCATATCGCTCATCAGCATAGGATCGGAAAGACTGTCGCAGCCGAAAAACGCACGCGCGCTGTCCAACGTCACGATACCCCGCCTTATCAGTATACCGCCGAGAAAGTCGCCGAACTCCGCAGTTATCTCATTATTCGCCGCAGTCACCGCCGCAGGCACCGTCCATTGTTTCATATCAAAACGGCAAAATCCGCTCCGCCATCGTCTGTTGCGGATTTTGCACTGCTCCTTTACTGTGTTGTTTTTAGTGTTATTTATACGCTAAGCTCCGCTTTCTCGCCCAGCAGCTCCTTATTGTGCTCCAGCAACGGCTTGATAAACTCCGCAAGAAATTCCTCTGTCTGCTCGGGCGCTCTGCCGACGTAATTCTCGGGAATAAGCAGCGCCTTGATCTCCTCCTCGGTGATCTTAAACGCGGGATCATTTGCGATACGCTCTGGCAGATCGTTCTCGCCGCCCTCTCTTACAAGAGCCGCTGCCGCGTGAGAATGCCGACGAAGCTCCTCGTGAAGCTCCTGACGGTTTCCGCCGTTCTCCACCGCTCTCATCATTATATTCTCCGTCGCCATAAACGGCAGCTTTGCCATAAGACGACGCTTTATCATCTCGGGGAACACAACTATACCGTCGGTAACGTTCATCATAATATTCAGGATAGCGTCCACCGCGAGGAATCCCTCGGCTACGGAAACGCGCTTGTTCGCGCTGTCGTCGAGCGTTCTCTCGAACCACTGCGTTCCCGCCGTGAACGCGGGATTCAGCGAATCTATCATCACATAACGCGCCAGCGACGTGATACGCTCGCTGCGCATTGGGTTGCGCTTGTACGGCATAGCCGACGAGCCGATCTGATTCTTCTCAAACGGCTCTGCCATCTCCTCGAAATTCTGGAGCAGACGCAGATCGTTGCTGAACTTCGAGCAACTCTGCGCGATACCCGAGAGTGTCGCCAACACCTGGCTGTCTATCTTGCGCGAATATGTCTGTCCGCTTACGGGAACGCTCATCGAGAACCCCATTTCCTCGGCGATCATCTTTTCAAGCTCCTTTATCTTCGAGCTGTCGCCCTTGAAAAGCTCCACGAACGAAGCCTGCGTGCCTGTCGTGCCTTTTTGTCCAAGCAGCTTGAGGTTGTCGATACGGTACTCAACCTCCTCCAAGTCCATAAGCAGCTCGTTCATCCACAGCGTTGCGCGCTTGCCTACGGTAGTGGGCTGCGCGGGCTGCAAATGAGTATATGCGAGACATGGCATAGCCTTGTATTCCTCCGCGAATTTCGCGAGGTTCGCGATAACGTTCAGCAGTTTTTTCTTCACGAGCAGCAGCGCGTCGCGCATGATAATGATATCGGTGTTGTCGCCGACATAGCACGATGTAGCGCCGAGATGGATAATTCCCGCTGCCTTGGGACATTGCTGACCGTAAGCGTAAACATGGCTCATTACGTCGTGACGGACTTCCTTTTCGCGCTTTTCGGCAACGTCGTAGTTAATATCGTCGATATGCGCTTCAAGCTCGCTGACCTGCTCCTGCGTAACGGGTAAGCCAAGTTTCATTTCCGCTCTCGCAAGAGCCACCCAGAGCCTTCTCCAAGTCGTGAACTTCTTGTCAGCCGAGAAGATAAACTGCATTTCGGGGCTTGCGTACCGTGTGCAGAAAGGGCTTTCATAAGAATTATAATTTTTTGACATAAAAGTTATTCTCCTTAAAAAGATAATTATTCAATGTACATTGTACCATATCTGTCGAATTTATACAAGTGCTTGATTCAACAAAGATTGACAGTGAAACGGAAAAACTTTTGTATTTCGGCAATATCAACAAAAAGCCGCCGCCGCATTTAGAAATATTTACAAGTACAGAATGCTTGTTCTATACGCCAGTCCGAAAGCATATACTGTACAAAATTTCCAAATCAACACGGAGGTATCAAAAATGAAAATAAACAAGAGATCATTCAAGCTCACGCTTTCAATGATAGGATGCTTTGTACTGCTGGCAGTATGCGCACGGATAACCGAGAGAGCGCTGCCGACCGCCGCGGAGGTCTCCGAAAAACCCGTTATCGTGCTCGACGCGGGGCACGGCGGACTGGACTCGGGTGCGGTAGGCGTGACAGGCGTTCTCGAAAAGGATATCAATCTGTCAATAGTGCTCACTCTGCGCGATATGCTGGAGCTTTCGGGCTTTGAAGTTGTACTGACGCGCGACGAGGACATTTCAATATATGACCCAGGAATAACGGGTATCCGCAACCAGAAACTCAACGATATGGACAATCGCCTGAAAATAATACAGACATATCCCGATAGTATATTCCTATGTATCCATCAGAACAATTTCACCGACCCGCAGTACTTTGGCGGACAAATGTTCTACAACAATAACAACCCCAACAACCGCACACTGGCGCAGATAATGCAGAACCGCTTCGCCGCGCTCCAACCCGGCAACGACCGCGAGATCAAGCTTTCGGGCGAGGAACTGTTCCTGCTCAAATCCAACAAAAACCCCTCGCTGATGATAGAGTGCGGGTTTCTCTCCAATCCCGAGGAAGAGGCTAATTTGTCCACTTGGGAGTATCAGCAAAAAGTAGCGTTCACTATATTAAGCGGCGTTATGGAGTATCTCGATACAGTAGGCACAAGCCCGTCACTGCCCGATAACAGCACACCACAAACTATCGAATAACACAAAAACTCTCCCCCGAATTAGCTCGGGGGAGTTTGGTTTATTCGGTTATTTTTGTGGAATATGCTGCGGACAGATTGTATTCGATCTCTACTGTCGTCATATTAAAAAGCCGACTGTTTTTGATGCATGTTGAGAATGGCAAACCGGGCAGCATTTCAATATTCTCGTCCCAAAATCCACCGTAACTTAAAAGAATACGTCCATCATCGGCGGCACAGACATTTTTCTCGGTATATGTGACATCTCGGATGTCGCTGATCACGATCTCCTCGGGAAGCTCATATTTTATAATCATTCCCGTCTCATGCGCGTCTATGGTATCTCCGGTCGCTTCAAAGGTGAAAGTAACGTCTTTTTTCTCGAACTCCGCATCGATTCCCCCGCGGTGCTCCCAGAGCCCGAAGAACACGCCGCCGCAAAGCTCGCCGATATCCTCCTCTGTAAATGCCTCGCGCGAAAAATTCCGTATCACGGTGCAGACACAGCCCGCATATCCGTCAATTACCTTCGCGAGCGCCGATGTGTCGCCCTTTTTCAGAGCCTCCGCGAGCCGCTGTTCCTTGGTGAGCATACATTCCTCCGTTATTTACTGCGCAGCCGAGCGGGTAATTTCTTGCCCTCTCACCCTATATACACGGAATTTGAAAAAACATTGCAAGTCATTCAAAAAATTTTTTATCGATTACAAAGCACACCGCGCCGCCGATCAGATAACAGAGCAGGTCGGCAAAATCGAACGTACCGCCGACTATTATGTCAAGCGGCTTCGGGAGTATCTCGGACAGATTCGTTATCTGCACAAGCTCCACACAAAACGCGAAAAGCGTTACGGGAATAGACAGGTAACGCGTTTTCACAGTAATTATCCTCAACAAAAAGTACACGCAGACTACCGCCAGTACGTCGCCGACATAAGGACGCACAAAGCTGTCGTGAACAAAAAGCGCGATAAGAATTTCCGCGCCGAGAACCGCGGCGAAAATTGCCGCCGATATCAATCTTTTTTTCATAGTCACCTCAATTTATCGGATATATAGAATAGCCGCCCTGCGATTTTTCGAGCGCGAATTTGCACTCGCCACTGAACTGCGCATTCCAACTCCATTCGTTAATGCAGTCCTCGTTGGTGTTCAGAGCATAATACGTGCCGACGTATCTTTCGGGAGCAGGCACTGCCGCACGCCTTGTGCCGTTGATGTCGACTATGGTAAAGCTTATCCCGAACACACCGCCCTCAACGTCGGCGGAGCTTGGAAAATCCTCGGGAAGAAATCTGCAATACTCCGTGTCGCCCTCCGGAATATCCTTAGCGAAATCGGCGTTCTGTACGGAACGTCCTCCAACAGGTTCTCCATCAAGGGAGTACTCGCATTCCAGAATATAAACTCCCTCACATTTTACGTCAACTTCAACATAAAACGCGTTCGGGTCAAGCTTGGGTTTTACTACGGAACAGCCCGAAAGCAGCGTTACAGCTGCAAGCAACAAACACGAAATTATACGTTTCATTTATTCTCCTTTTTCTCGGCGATCGCTCGGAACGCGCCAGCAAGCGTGTCCGCGCCGATTATTTTTATACCGTAGTCCTCGTTCTTCGACAATGTGCGGAAAGAATTTTTAGGTACGATACACTTTTCAAAGCCCAGCCGCGCCGCCTCCTTGACGCGCTCGTGAACGCGGCTCACGGAGCGTATTTCTCCTCCCAAGCCCACCTCGCCGAACGCCACACACTTCTCGGGAATAGGCTTGTCGCACAGCCCCGAATACAGCGCCATCGCGACCGCCAAGTCCGCCGCGGGCTCGTCGATCTTCATTCCGCCGACGATATTGACGTATACGTCCACTCCGCCGAACACAAACCCCGTGCGCTTTTCAAGCACCGCGAGCAGCATATACAGACGGTTGAAGTCAAAACCCGTGGAAACGCGGCGCGGCGACGTGAAATTCGATTTCGTGACCAGCGCCTGCACCTCCGCGAGAATGGGGCGCGTACCCTCCATAGTGCAGACGACCGCGCTTCCCGAGACGTTTCCGAGCCTACCCGATAGCATCATCTCGGACGGATTTTCCACCTGTGACAGCCCGTCGTCGTCCATTCTGAACACGCCGATCTCGTTCGTTGAACCGAAGCGGTTTTTTATCGCGCGGAGAATACGGTAAGAAAGCTGCTTGTCGCCCTCGAAATACAGCACCGTATCAACGATATGCTCCATTATTTTAGGTCCCGCGATGCCGCCGTCCTTATTGACGTGACTGACAATAAACACGGGTATTTCCTCCGATTTCGCCATGCGCAT
Organism: uncultured Oscillospiraceae bacterium; assembly: GCA_910587465.1. Classification (GTDB taxonomy): domain Bacteria; phylum Bacillota; class Clostridia; order Oscillospirales; family Ruminococcaceae; genus CAG-115. The sequence goes on along the minus strand of CAJUMS010000004.1, from coordinate 59,251 downwards.
AAACGCGTTGGTGCATTCGCGTACCTGCACTATACTTCCCGCCGAGGAGGTCAGCGCACTTGAAGTTATCGTCTGTATCGAGTCGATTATCACGCACTCGGGCTTGTTTTCGCGAACTGCCTTGATTATGCTCTCGCAGTTGTTATTTGACGCAAGGAACAGATTGTCGCACATCACGCCGAGACGCTCCGCGCGGAGCTTTATCTGGCGCTCGCTCTCCTCGCCCGAAACGTAAAGAATAGTATGCTCCTCACCCATAAAGCCGCAGATTTGCAGCAGCAGCGTTGATTTGCCTATTCCTGGGTCGCCGCCGATCAGCACCAGTGAGCCCTTTACCAAGCCGCCGCCGAGTACTCTGTCAAGCTCGGATATTCCCGTATCGTAGCGCGTTTCATCCTCATAGCTGATCTCAGAGATACGCGAATATTTAAAGCTCCCGACGGGCGCGGACTTTCCCGCCACCACCGTCACGGGGACGGTCTCCTCCAAAGTGTTCCACGCTCCGCATGACGGGCATTTACCGTTCCATTTCGACGACTCCGCGCCGCATTCGCTGCATACAAAAACCGATCTGTTCTTTGCCAATTCGTTCACTCGCTCTCAAAAAAATTCTATAATATTGTAGCATATTTCGGGAAAAATGTCAAATTTCAAACGATCCGCGCTTTGTATCCTGCGACAGAAGTATTCTTATTGAAAGAAATTTATTGTTGACTATACAGAAATATTTACGCTGCTGCACGGAAAAATGCCCCATTGCACCCGGATTAAGCTGGTATACCGCAGAATAAATATTATCCTTATAATGCGAGCTGTGAAGCTCTCTGCCGCTATATTCTCTGATACAGAACAAGCCGCTTGCCATAATATAAATTATAAGCTGTAAAACAAAAATAATCTTCAGAAATTTCTTACCGGTTTTAATACAGTATATCATTACGCCGAATACGATAAGCCACAGCAACGGCTGGAGCGCCCCTTTTATCTCGACCGGAATTCCATATGCGAGTAGGATAAAAACAAAGTTCAGAATTAGAAGCAGCGGATATTTCACTTTGGTCATATGTTACCTCATAAGCCCTTTGACGCGTTCCATTGCCGCCCAAGCCTTTGCTCTCGGAAAGCTGAAATATGCGAATTCGTCGTCGTACTCATTTGATATCCGAACTTCTTCCAGAACGTCCTTAAGTCCATACTTGAGCCGTTCGTCCGAGGTGTTTTCAAGCAGCTCCGCCGCGGGCGCTGCCGCCGAATATCCAAGCTCGCCGAACGCTCCAACATCAAGCTCCTCCAGCGCGCCCGACCGATACGCCGAAATATTATACCGCGCGATCACTCCCTCAAAGTCGCCGAAGCACAGCAATCCGAACATTACTGTAAACGCCGCGAACATTACCCTCCAGATTGCGTAATCACGCGCCTGCAAAACGATTATCAGCACAAAAACCACCGCCAGCAGCACCATAAACCACGACGTGTACATGCGCATAAGCGTCATTCCGTACTCGCCGATATACATCAGCATTTTCGTTATAGCCGTCGCGATTATCAGCAGCGTAAACGCCGAGATCATCACCGTGTAAAAACGCAGCGCAAAAGGCTTCACGTCGTTTTCCTTTCTCCTCGTGAACGTCTGCATAAGCACGATAACCACAAGGTTTATCACCGCGATAGCGCATAGCTGAAAAAATCCGTGACGCGCAAAATTTGAGTAATCAAGCGTTTTCCCGATCGCGTTAGCAATATTGACGAATTGTGTGATCGTATAAATAAAATAGAACACGCAAATCGGAGTTACCGCGGCATACCCGATGACCGCCGGAACAAAGCGATACGACGGGGCGCTCTCATTATGCACGGGAGCAGCGCCGCGCATTGAAAACACCGCGCCGAAAATATACATCGCGATAGGTATCGCAAACAATATCTCCCAGATAACCGAGAACGAAAAATTCGGCAAACATATCACAAAATCGTTTATCCAGTCGGCAAACAGCTCGTCGCTTCTTATCAGAAGTATCACGACCACAAACGTCAGCGGCACGGCAATAAGCAGCCCGATAAGCGCGTAAAGCACGTTTTTCGAGCGCGATCTTCTTCTGAATATCGAAAACGCGCTTTTCGGTTGCCGCGCGAAATTCTCAAACGGTCGCACCATTGCGCTTATCATAAGATCAAGAATAAAGTGCCGTCCGAAAAGCTCCGCGCCGCTTATTGCGGCGGTAAGGTAGAAATACAGAATAAACGAAAACGCCGCCGCAAGAAAGTTGACGAAATAGTTTGCGCAAAAAAGCGGGACAAAGCAAAACAGCTCCGCAATGCCGAAAACCACAATATGTGAGGGCTTAACGCTCACCGATTTTACTTTGACGAAAGCCGCGCCAAACACTCCGAAAAGCGCCCAGAAAATTCCGCCCCACAGTCCACCGAAATACTTCACAGCGAAATGCGTAAACACAAATCCAAGCGCTAAGCTCGCCCACGCAAACACCGCATCTGCGGCAGGCACTTTGGGCTTTTCAATAGGAAAATCCGCCGTATAATTTACCTCTTCCATGTCAGTCCTCCGTTTCCTCCACATACTCCAATATATCCCCGGGTTGACATTTCAACGCCTCGCACAGCTTTTCGAGCGTTGAAAAACGTATAGCCTTAGCCTTTCCTGTTTTAAGTATCGACAAATTCGCCGGGGTGATATCGATTATTTCGGCAAGCTCGTTCGACGATATTTTCCGCTTTGCCATCATCACATCAAGGTTAACAATTATCATATCGTCACCTCATATCGTAAAGTCGTTTTCTTCGCGGATAGCGACCGCCTGCTGAAAGCAGTTCTTCACCACGCGCAGTATTATCCCGAAAAACCCTGCCGCGAACACGATAACGAACGCGAACGGGCGCAGTATCGAAAAGTAGATAAATATTACCGCCACGCAAAAGCAGCAATACGATATTGAGCGCAGCAGCTTAACGTTCTGCTCAATAAACGCGCGGTTTTTTTGGATATTCCACAACAACACGTCAAGGCACACCAGCGCAATGACAGCGGGCGGCACACAACATAACAGCGTCGCCAGCAGCAGCGTGTACAACCCCTCCGTACCCGCTCTCTTCTCGTACAGCTTAACGAGCTCCGGAGCGATCACCGCGCATACAACGATGCCGACATAACAGATTTTAATAAGTATCTGCGATAAAATAATTGATTTATCTTTATTCCACATAAAACTACCTCCGTATTTTTATTAAGTTTATTATAGCACACTGATTTTTATTTGTCAATAGATTTTTATTGTTTTTCAATAATTTTTTATTATTTTTCAATTCACCTAGATAGCCTGTTCTTTTTCCCGAAGACACCGCATAAATATTAGACAAGTATTGATTGGGGGGAAAATTATGGGTCTGCGTGAAAAGCTTATCGAATATGAGGAGGCGGCGGGAAAGAGATTTTCCGTGACTATGACCGCAGAAAGCGGAGAAGGCACGGAACTGATTATCGAGAACTGCCGCTGTGTGAAAAGCTGCGACGACAACTTTATCGTGCTGTCCGTCAGCGGAATGGATATACGTATATCGGGAACTCCGCTAGTAATTGAGAATTTCGGAATCGGCAGCCTTAAGATCACGGGAAAAGTACACTCCCTTACCTTTGAGGAGAATTAAAATGAAAACGGGAATGAATTTCGGAACGGTGAGTTTTTCGGGACTTGGCGGATTTCAGGAGAAAATGATATCGGAGCTGCTCGACAATGAGATACGCGTGTACGGAGTGCGCTTTGCCGAAGGAAAAATATACGGCGCGGTGTCGCCGTTTGACTATTACCGCACCGCCGAGACCGCCCGCAAATACGGTGTAAAGCTCCGCGCGGAGGAGAGGCACGGACTGTATTTCACACTTTTGAAATACCGCCGCAGAATAGGACTGTATATGGGTTTTCTGGTGTTCGCGGCAATGCTTACGGTGCTCCAGACGCGAGTACAGGATATCAGCATCATGGGAGACGTTCACAAGGCGCAGGTGCTGAATATCCTTGAGGAATGCGGGATAACCGTCGGCACGCCAACGGCTTCCTTAAACATATCACGCGCCGAGCAGATGCTTATGCTCGAGGTCGAGAACTGCGCGTGGGTGGACGTATCCTGTGTGGGCTTCCGCGTGAACGTCCGAGTGGAAAAGGGCGTCGAAAAGCCCGAGATAGAGGAAAAGCAGCCGCGGAATATAGTCGCGTCACGCCCTGCGCAGATAGTGCGGCAGATTGTCCGCGACGGTGCATCGGTAGTTAATAATGGCAGCGGCGTGAATACGGGAGATCTGCTCGTTTCGGGGACCGTTCCGGATGGACGTGACAAAGTCATGTTCGTGCGCTCCGACGCGGAAATTATCGGCGAGTGGAGCGAGACACAGGAGTTTTTTGTGCCGTTCAGCGAAACTATAAATGTTGCCGACGGCGATAAAAAGGTTTTTAAATGGCTCATTCTCGGCGACGACGAATATCCTCTTTTCCTTGGCAAAGCCTCCGCGGAGAATTCGCTGTACGTCGAGGAAACAAGCCTTGTCCGACTGTTCGGACAGGAAACGTCAATGCTTGTCAAAACAGGAACGTTCACCGAATACACCAAAAAAACCATAACAAGAAGCCCCGAGGCGGCGACCTCGGAGCTGAGAAAGCAAAAAGATGATTTCGAGCAGAATTTCTACTCTGATTATGAAGTAATCGACGTGGTGGAAAAATTCTACCCCGCCGAGGACGGCGTCCGTCTAGAGCTAGAATACACATTACAAGGAGACATCGCCAAGCCCGTGGCTATCGAATACGACGATACCGAGCTGCCGCCCGTAAGCATTGACAACACCACCGAAGGTTACGAGGACAACTGAGCTATTTTCGCCTGAATACGCTTGTACTCCGCGGATATCAGTGACGCGCCCCTCTGTTTCAGATACACCTCGGCGTACACCTCATAATAAATAGCTCTCGTGCTGAAAAACCGCTCCATTCTGCGCATTTGTTCATAAGTATATACCGATGACAGGAACATCACCTTTTCGCGCTCGGTGGAGTTCTGCTCCAGACCGCCCATCATCAGGAAATCGTATATCGTGCCGAGCACGATCTTTACGTCGGCGGGCGGGTACGCGCCGCTCGTGATCTCCTCGCACAGTTCGAGTGCGTCGTTTATGCGCTGCATATCCTTTGCGCGCAGCCACACGGCGCGGTCATATACATACAGCGCTCTGCAAAGCGCTTCCTTGACCCTGTTGTCGCAATGACAGCGTATTATCAGCAACATTCCGCGCCGCAGATTTTTATCGGGCTCCTGCGGATAATTCCCAACGACGAAACGCGTGGTCTCGTGGTCAAGCCTTGCCGCGTCGGTAAATTGCGCGTTCTCAACGTTAAGGCAATGCGCAAGTATCTCGGCGGCGGTCTGCTTCAGCGCGGGAAATCCCTGCACCAGCTTCTCAAAAAAGCCGATAGTGTAGGACGGCGAAACGTACCGCCCGCCCTTCGACAGAAACTTCTTGATGATATCCAGCGCGTATTCCAGCGCCGCCTGCGCCATATTCCAGTCACTTTGGGAGCGTATCTTCTCCGTGCATTCACTGAGATACCGCTCCCAATTTTCGGTATCTTTAAGCCGTAATAATCCCGATATCATCAGTCCGCAGCGGCTCTCGAAGTCCTCGGGATACCAGTCGAGCGCCTTTGAGAACGCCTTGAACGCGCCCCCGAAATCCCACTTGCCCAGACACTCCTGCGCTGCGGCACATTCCGTTCTGCACTCGGACAAGCCGTATGTATCCGCGCCGCCGTCGTCCTCATCGATAAGCTCGCTCAAGTCGGTCTCTATAACAAACTCGTCGGGGATGGACGCGCGAAGCCCAGCAAGCAGCTCGTCACGCGCGTCCGAATACGCGATATGCGTGCCGCAGTAGCAGCAAAATCCGCTGTCGAACTCGCTGTCCAACATTATCATGCGCTGACACTTAGGGCAAACGCAATACTCAAGCATAAGCTGTGCCCCCCTAGTTACTTAATCCCCAATTTATCGGCTCAATACCCTGCGACTCCAAAAACTCGTTCGCCTTTATAAAATGTCCGCAGCCGAAAAAACCGTTATACGCCGAAAGCGGGCTCGGGTGAGCACATTGTAATATCAAATGCTTGGGGTTGGTGATAAGCTTGGTCTTTGCCCGCGCATTGCCGCCCCACAGCAGGAACACGATAGGCTGCTCTCGCCGATTCAGCAGCTCGATTACCTTGTCGGTGAATATCTCCCAACCGTGACCGCGGTGGGAATTTGCCTGCCCCTCTCGGACGGTGAGCACCGTGTTCATCAGCAGCACGCCGCTCTTTGCCCATTCGGTAAGTTCTCCGTGATTGGGTATCGTCAGCCCAAGCTCTGTGTTGATCTCCTTGAAAATATTCTGCAGCGACGGAGGGGGCGGAGTACCTTTCTTTACCGAAAAGCAGAGCCCATGCGCCTGACCCGCGCCGTGATACGGATCCTGCCCGAGAATTACCGCCTTAACGTCGCTGTACGACGTGTACCGCAGCGCATTGAAGATATCGTTCATCGGCGGATAGATCATCCGCGAATTGTATTCCGAGATCAGAAACTGCCTTAGCTGCAAATAATAATCCTTTTTAAACTCATCCGCAAGCAGCTCGTCCCATTCATTTCCTATATTTACCATATTGCTTCACCTTTTCTTCTTTTTGGGATTCTTAAGATTGACGTCCTTAACACGTTTCTGTTTGCACGAGAACCCGAAGCTGCCTATTTTTTTCCCAAGCGCGAAATAAGTCCCGTGCGCGTAAGCGAGCAGTCCCGCCTGTTCTATCCTGAGCCTGCCCTTTTCGTCAAGCAGCTCCTTATCGACGTTCACCGCGAGAATATCCGCGATAAACATATCGTGAGAGCCCTGCGATATCACGTCCGTTACCTTACATTCCAGCGTGATACGGCTCTGTTCTATCTGCGGCGCGGATATTTGACCGCACGGCGCGGCGGTGAGCTTGCGCTTGGCGAGCTTATCCTCATTCTTTCCCGACTTTATCCCGCAGTAGTCCAGCGACTTCACAAGCATCGACGGCAGCATATTTATCGCGAACTCGCCGCTTTCCTTTATTATCGGGTAGGAATTGCGCTCAGGACGCACCGAAATATATGTCCGCGGCGGGTCGGAGCTGATTATCCCCGTCCACGCAATCGTAAGCGCGGTCGGCTTATCAACGCTGCCGCACGAAACAAGAACAGAGGGCACGGGAGCCAAGAGCGTTCCACCCTTCCATGTAACCTTTTCCATAAATATCTCCTTACATTTTTTATAATCTCTCTTAATTATTTTAACATAATTTCGTTGCTTTTTCAATAACTTATTGTTGATTTTTCCAAAAAAATATGCTAAAATAATATTACATTAAATTATAAGGAGGAATTGAAATGCCTTTTATCAACACAAAGTATTCCGCGGACATCACGCCCGAACAGGAGACCGCAATAAAGTCCGCTCTTGCCGAGCACATACAGCTTATCGGCAAGTCCGAAAGTTGGCTTATGCTCGGCTTTGATCCGAACTGCTCGCTTTTCTTCAAGGGCGAGAAGTCCGAGAAAATCGCGTTTGTGGAGGTCAGCATCTACGGAACCGCATCAAAATCCGCATACGAGCAGCTCACCGCCGCGATCTGCAAGACACTGAACTCCATCCTCGGAGTGCCCGCCGACAAGGTCTATGTCAAGTACTCGCCCACCGAAAACTGGGGCTGGAACGGCGTAAATTTTTAACCGCACTTTTACGCCAAAACGCGCACCGTATCCGATGCGCGTTTTTTATTAACTTACTCTGCGCCGTTTGATAACCTTTTGTCTGGAGAACTCCTCGCGCTCTTTTTCCTCTAGCGCATTCGTGATAAAGCGCACTTGGTTCTGAAAACGCGGTATCATGATATTTTTTAGAGCGTTTGCGCGTTTCTGGGTTTTCTTTATCGCGACTGCAAGCCTGTAAATACTGTTCTCGACCTCCGCCAGCCGCACCGTAAGTTCCTTTACCCTATTAAAGCATATATACGCGTAATCAAACGCGGAATTTGTCAGGCTCATTGGATATACGGGTTCGGACACCGGTTCGATATCTGCACCGATCTTCGGCAGTTCAACACCCATTACGCTCCTCACCGAGAGTTTCAGTGAATTCTCCACGGGGAATGTCTCCGCAATCTCACTCACTACTCCGAGCGTAGTATTCGCATGCTGAAGCGCCTTGTACGCCTCGGAATATGTGTTGTCGATACCGCCGCGCAGTTCCTTTGCCTCGTCCGTCAGTAACACCATTTCGCGGACCAAAATGTTGCGTTTTCTGTCCATAAGCTCATAGCCGAGCTGCGCCTGCTTGAGCTGGCGCTTGGACTTTATTAAATTGCCCTTGGTAGGGAAGATCTGTTCAGCCATAATATGCTCCTGTTTACAGCTCGTTGGCTATGTCGGAATTTACGCCCGTATCACCGAAAAATCGCGCCGCTCGCTCGGGATCGTACTTCTCCTCGAGAAGCTTCTCATCGATTCGGTCAAGCTCGTTCTTGGGAAGCGAGCACAGCAAATCCCAACCGAGATCGAGCGTTTCATCAATCGATCGGTTCTCATCAAAGCCTTGGTTAAGGAAATGCTCCTCAAACAACACACCAAAGCGCATATACGCTCTGTCGCCGGCGGAAAGCTCCTCCTCGCCGATTACCGAAGCAAGCGAACGCGCGTCCTGTACCTTCGCGTATGCCGCGAAAAGCTGATTTGAAACTGCTGCGTGGTCGTCACGTGTATAACCCTCGCCGATACCGTCCTTCATAAGTCTTGACAGCGACAGCAGTACCGATAATCCCGGATAAATACCCTTCTGGTCGAGATCGCGGTCGAATACTATCTGCCCCTCCGTGATATACGCGGTAAGGTCTGGAATAGGGTGAGTGATATCGTCGTTGGGCATTGTCAGAATGGGTATCTGCGTTACCGAGCCTGTGCTGCCCTCGACAACTCCCGCACGCTCGTACAGCGCCGCTAGATTGGAGTACAGATATCCCGGGTAGCCTTTACGTCCGGGAATCTCGCCCTTGGAGGATGAGAACTCTCGCAGCGCCTCGGCGTAGCTCGTCATATCAGTCATTATTACCAAAATATGCATATTCTTCTCGAACGCCAGATACTCCGCGGCAGTCAGTGCGCAGAGAGGCGTGAGCAGTCTCTCGATTATCGGGTCGCTCGACAGATTAAGGAACATGCAAACGCGCTCGATAGCGCCTGTCTCCTCAAACGAGCGGCGGAAGTAATCCGCGACATCGTTCTGAACGCCCATTGCCGCAAACACGATAGCGAAATCGGCGTTGTCCTCTCCTGTGATCTTCGCCTGCTTTGCGATCTGCACAGCAAGCTTGTTATGCGACAATCCCGATCCCGAGAAGATAGGGAGCTTCTGACCGCGGATAAGTGTCATAAGTGCGTCTATCGAGGAAATCCCCGTGTGAATATAGTTACGCGGATACTGCCGCGCAACGGGATTCAGCGACTGTCCGTTCACGTCGCCCATTTTTTCGGGGAACACCGCGCCCAGTCCGTCAACGGGCTTTCCAGCGCCGTTGAACACGCGCCCAAGCATTTCCGCCGCAAGCGGTATCTCCAGCGGCTTTCCCGAGAAAACCGTTTTGGTGTTCGTCAGCGAAATGCCGTTTGTGCCCTCGAATACCTGCAAAACAGCCTTGTCGCCCGCAAGCTCAACAACACGTCCGATACGCTCCGTGCCGTCGTTAAGACGTATCCTCGCTATCTCGTCATACGCCACGCCCGTAACGCCCTCGAGCGCCACAAGAGGTCCGTTTATGTCTTTCAGTCCTACATACTGCAAACTCATAATAGTCCTCCCGTAACGGTCAAACCGCCGATTTTTTCTTCTATTTCCGCGAAATACTGATTGAATCTCTTCAGCTCGTCATTAGGCACATCGTATTTTATCTTGACCGCCTTGTCGAACAGTTCCGTAGCCATGATATCGGACAGCGGAACGCCGTTTTTCAGCGCCGCAAGCGACTTTTCGTACAGGTCAACAATCACCTTCATCATAAGGCGCTGCTTCTCAAGCGGCACATAGGTGTCGTCCTTGTGGTAAGCGTTTTGCTGCAAAAATCCTACACGCACCACTCTCGCCGTTTCGATCGCGAGCTTCTGGTCATCGGGCAATACGTCCGCGCCTATCAGCTTTACGATCTCCATGAGCTTGGTCTCTTCCTGTAATATATTGGAAATCTTCTGACGAAGCGACATAAAATCGGGGCTTACGTTATTATTGTAGAAGTCCGACAAGTCCTCGATATACTCCGAGTAACTGGAGTTCCAGTCGATAGCGGGATAATGGCGCGCATATGCCAGCGACTTGTCCAATGCCCAGAAGCACCGTACAAAGCGCTTAGTGTTCTGCGTTACTGGTTCGGAGAAGTCCGAACCCTGCGGCGATACAGCGCCAATAATGGTAACGCTGCCTTCGGTGCCGTTGAGGTTCTCAACATAGCCCGCACGCTCGTAGAACTCGGAAAGACGGCTCGGCAGATATGCGGGGAAGCCCTCCTCGGCGGGCATTTCCTCCAGACGGCCAGATATCTCACGCAGAGCTTCCGCCCAGCGAGACGTGGAGTCCGCCATTATCGCGATATGATAGCCCATGTCACGGTAGTACTCCGCAAGGGTAATACCCGTGTAAATACTCGCCTCACGAGCCGCGACGGGCATATTTGAGGTGTTCGCGATAAGCACCGTTCTGTCGGTCAGCGGACGGTTGGACTTCGGATCGATAAGCTCCGAAAATTCCTCCAGAACCTGCGTCATCTCGTTTCCGCGCTCGCCGCAGCCGATATACACAATAATATCCGCGTCGCACCACTTCGCGAGCTGATGCTGCGTCATTGTCTTACCCGTGCCGAAGCCTCCCGGAATAGCCGCCGCACCTCCCTTTGCTATCGGTATTATAGTATCAATGATACGCTGTCCCGTGATAAGCGGACGCTTTATCGAGAGACGCTTTGCGATAGGACGCGCCTTCTTGATAGCCCACTTCTGCACCATTGTAAGCGGCAATTCGGTGCCGTCCGCGAGCTTTATCTTGATGATCGTGTCGTTTACTTGATAGTGTTCGTTTTCGGCAGCAAAGGTCACCTCGCCCTCAACGTTCGGCGGGACCATGCACTTGTGCGTGATCAGTGCCGTCTCGGGGCAGGTGCAATAAATGTCGCCACCGCAGAGCTTGTCGCCGACCTTGACCGTCACGGTGACGTCATACTTCTTCTCGGTATCAAGCGAAAACAGACTGTTTCCCTCTGCGACAAACACACCGTTAAGCTTTGTCATATCACGCAGCGGACGCTCAATCCCGTCAAATATATTGGAAATAATACCCGGTCCGAGATTAGCACAGACAGGCGCGCCCGTGCTTTCGATAGGCTCACCGATCTTCAAGCCCCCTGTGTTCTCATAAACCTGTATCGTCGTGAACTCGTCGGTAACTCCGATGACCTCGCCGATAAGCCGCTTCTCACCGACATACACCATTTCAAGCATGGAGAAATCGCGCGTATTTGCCGCCTTGACAACGGGTCCGTTTATAGAATAAACCGTATTTTTCAAAAAATTCAAGCCCCTTTCGAAGGTCGGATAGCATAAAGCCTTACAGCCTCAACTCCGCCTTATCGGAGAATTTCTCCTTTTCATCGGCAAGCGCCGCGTCTATGGACAAATCGGCAAACAAACCCTTATCCTCGTCCAGCGCGCAGATACCGCCGAGTATTATCGAGCTGTCCGCGCGAACCTCGTTTTCTGTCAGCGCCTTTACTCTGTCGACGTCTTTGACCGCCGCCAAAATAACGCAGCCCTTTCCGAGCGCTCCCTCGGCTCTCTTGATGGAATTTTCAAGATAGCCGTCGTACTTATCGGACTTTGTGAACTCGGAAAGCTCCTTTGATATCTCCGAGAAAAAGCCCTCTATAAGCTCGTTTCTGTGAGCGCGGACTGCCTTTGTGGTCTCGAAATCGCAACGCGAGAATTCCTTTTTGTAACGCGCCGCCGCACTGTTTTGCTCCGCATGTATCTGCGCCAACGCCTCGCGCGCGGCAAACTCCGCCTTAGCCTTGCCGGCGGCGCTCTTTTTCTCGCGTATCCTCGCGGTCAGCTCGGCAATCTCCTCGTCTGCCTGACGGTCGATCTGTGCGCGGAACCTCTCCAACTTCGAGGAGTTGATAACGTCAAAATCCATACTAATTCCTCTCGTACCTCATAATTGCAGTTAATTAAAGTTTAATGCCGATAGCTTCCTCGACATAACGGCTGATAGCGTCGATAGCACCGCTGTTTCCGTGCCTGTCGGGTATCTCAACGATCAGCGGTCTGCGACGGTTAAGCTTGATATCATATACCTTGTCGTGACAAAGCTCCACAAGCTTCTCAGTCATAAGCACCACCGCGATATTCTCGTTGGCCGCGGCGCTTTCAAGAGCACTCAGCGCTTCTTCCGCGCTGCTCGCCACAACACCCTCTATTCCCGCGATACGCATACCCATTTTAGTATCGGCGTTGTCGCTTATCAGATAGAATTTCATTGTAAAACAATTCCTCAAATTAACCGAACAGGATAAGGATAGAGATAAGCAGTCCGTAAATCGCAACGCCCTCGCCCAATGCTACGAAAATAAGCGCCTTGGAGAAGGACTTGTCGTTCTCGGATACCGCTCCGATAGCCGCGGGAGCAGCGCCGCCTACCGCAACGCCCGTACCGATGGTACCGAGACCCGTCGAGAGCGCAGCACCGATGTACTTCAAGCCTTCCGCGAGACCGTCCGTACCCGCAGCGGCAGCGTCTGTGGCAGCTGCAAAGGCTCCCGTCATCGGGATCATAGTCATGACCAGCATTACGCCAAAGAACGAAGCGACGTTCGCGATCACGGCACGCTTCCTGTTCACGGGCTTTTTGTCGTGCATACGCTTAAGACTAATGAAAAGGGGCAGCATGATAGCCGCTACCGCAACCAGCGGCATAAGAAAAAGAATTACCATATTCATAATTTTATCCTCCAAAATACATTCTGTTATTCAGCGTCAAGCTTTATTTCAACCGGTTTGAAATCAGTACCGCCGCCCTCATAGAAGCGGCTGAATATCTCGTAAAATTCAAGACGAAGAACCTGAATCCCGACGAGCAAGCCCTCGATACCCATAACGATAGCGTTGCCTATTATATAGACGATTACCGTCTTGACCGTTATCGGAGCGCCGCTGTTCGCCGTACCCGCGAGCTGCGATACAACCAGCATAAAGCCCGCGTGAGAGAGTACGAAACCGCCTACTCTCAAATACGACATCGTGTTCGATAAAAAGCTTATCGCCGACTCGAACAGCTCTATGAAATTCTCGATTATAAAGTTGCCGACACTCATCTTCTCCTCGGACTTTTTACCCGAAATGAGATGTGAAAGCGGATGCTTGAAAAAGATCAGCAGCACAGGCAGCACGATAAGACAGATTATATATGCCGCGTTCATAAGCGGTATACCGTAAAGCATCTGACAGATCAGCCCGACAACAAGCGCCGCGTACAGCACTATGCCCGCTACGCCGTTCACCGCGAACAGCGCTTCGCCCTTTTTCCCAGCGCGGAAATTAAGCACCGTATTGAAAATCATCGAGATCAGTATCAGTATAATGCCTATTCCCAGCGAGAACAGCAACACTACCGTCGCCGCCTGGAATATATTCTCGGGATGCTCGGGAACACCGAGGTTTCCGAATAACTTGCAGACGCTGTGCCATATCTCCTCACGGTGGTAGATTGGCTTGATCAGCGTTTCAATGCCGAACACCGAACCGTAAATACAACCGCCCGCCATCGAGAAAATTCCCAGTCTTGTCATTATCGGCGCAAGTCCGTTCTTTGTCAGTTTTGTCAGCAGCAGACCAAGCAGCGTTACCACCAGACCTTGTCCCACATCGCCGAACATTATCCCGAACAGTATCATATACGTAAACGCGACATACGGCGTGGGATCGAACGTGCCGTATGTCGGCAGTCCATACATCTTCACGAACATCTCAAACGGTCTTGTCAGTCTGTTGTTTTTCAGCCTTACGGGTACATCCGCGCGCACCTTGCCTTTTTCAACAGGTATCTCCAGCACTCTAAGATCGTCCGAGATCTTTTTCAGTGCCGCTTCGAGTTTCTTGTACTCGCTCGTCGGACAAAATCCCGAGAACGAGAACTTATCGTCCGATATCAGCACCTTTTTCCGCAGCTCAAAGCAATCCGATTTGTATTTCAACTTGCACATGACAGCGTTGAACTCGCCGCGGAGCTCATCCGTAAAGTACGCCAACTCGTGCTCTATGCGCATCTGCTCCTTTTCCTCCGCAGCTATGCGTTCGGCAAGCTTTTTGTCCGCGTTCTCCGCGTTATCCTCCAGATAATTCGGCAGCACCGTACGCTCAAAGCACAGCGAATTCATCACGGCGTCCGCGAAATCGACCAGCGACTTCGGCGCGAGATATATCCCGTATACATAATCGGGCGTTTTCTCAAACGGCAGGAACACAAAGCATTTCGACACATAGTAGCCAAGCTTGCTTTCATTCTCCGCGGGAAGTCTCCCTATCCTGAGCTTAACATATTTCAGCCCGAACAGATCCTTAAACGAAACGTCAAGTCCCAGCAAATGCTTAAGATACGCGTCCGTCTCCCTGTGCTCCTCAAGCATCTGAGCGACCTGCTCGCGCTGTGCGTTTATCTCATCATACTGTCTGCCGATATCCTCGAAATACCGCTCAAAATCCTCTCCCGTTTCATACGGCACATACTTGAAATCGCAGTACTCTGCCCTGATATTCAGATTTACCGCCATGTCACGTACCTTCGCGTAAGTTGCGAGATAAGGGTTCTGCTCGTTTAAATTCCGCAGAACCGCGCCGCCCGTCGTTATCTGGAACTGTCCGCTGTCGCAGCACTCCATAAGCGCAGCGTCCAGCCACTCGACCGATCCCTCGACCGACACCAGCGACATTTTCTCAATAGCCATATCTTCACTCCTTATTAAAAAGCAAATCTCGCACCGGGCAAATTCCGCGAGTGGGAGGTAAATGCTTCTTAAATTTCTTTTATCACTATAAAACACAAACTTGTCTTCGTCACGCGGAAGTTGCCCTATCTCGGCAACATTGCCCTGCGTGTGTATATTGTTGCTTTTACTATAACGCGCCAAAGCTGCGCTGTCCGACGCATTACCAAAAGTATACCTTTTCTCAAATATAACGCATCGTATTACGTCAAATCACCAACATATTCAATATCACCGCGCCGTCAAGCCCGTACCTTATGCCCTCGATCAGAGTTTTGATATTTTTCAGCTCGATCTCAAGCAGCTCCGTCAGCGCGAGATACACGACCGACGCGTTCTGCGATAATCTGAGCGTTTTCCTCAGATAATCGAGACTTATCCGCTCGGTCAGCAGCTCCACCGTCTGCGGAACCTCCGCCCCGTGCCTATAACCAATATTGGCAAGCTCAGCTGATATCTTCGCGATATCCTTTTCCGACGCCAACCGCTCTATCGCCTCGCCCGACAGTCTGTACCTGAACGGTATCAGCGAACCCTTGACCTTGTCCGCATCCTCGCCGAAAAACATCGTATACCTGTGCACCGACACCACGTTTTCCATATCAATGCTCCGCAGCACCGTGCGCTTGAGCTCCTTCTTCGCCGCACCCTTGTAGTTCTTCTCAATAGCCTTGAGCAGCCGCATATAGTACATCGTGTACAGCCGCCGCTCGCAGTCGCATATATCCAGCCTGCCCGTTTCAGCCGCTCTGACGATCGGCTCCCTAAGCACCGCGAAATACGGCGTTCCCTCCAGAATATGCAGCGCCTCGATAAGGCTCTCCGCCATGCCAAGCGCGGGTAAATCTATACACGTATGTGCCGTCAAAAACATAGGCATTGCGGCAATATATGTGTCTGCATTTCCACCGGCTACACACTGTATAGCCGCCAGTATCTGCTCAATCTCCAATTGCATTACGATATATTTGAAATAATTTTTACTTTCTGTATAATCAAATCTATGAAAGCTTTCAAATATATCGAACACCGACCGCCTCATTACAGACTCGAGCTGACCGCGATGAACAGTCTGCGGATTGACTGCCGCCAATGCCTTTCCATACCGCGCCGTCTGCTTTAGGTACGCGCACACGTCGGGCACGTTCTCCTTAGCCGCCAACTGCGTATAGTCCTCCGCCGTCAATGACCTGCCGACAACCGCCCGAACCTTTGCAATAACGGAATTGGAAGAAAATGACATATCAACACCCCGTTATCCTACCGATTATTTCTGACTTCCACGCCGCTCTATGCGCGTTGAAGCTCTCGTCCAGCTTTTCGCACTGCTCGCCGCGGATTTTTTCCGCCTGCGACAACCGTTCCGACAGCTTAGCTTCCTGCTCGCGGCAGAACTTCTCCACCTTCCCGCGTTCCTCGGCGACAAGCTTTTCACGCGCCTTAGCCGTCGACTCGCCCGATTCATCCGACAAACGGCGTTCCTCCTCGACAGCCTTTTCGGTGCGAGTCGCAGCCGCCTTATCCATTTTGATGATCTCTTGCAAAATCTCCATTCGGTTCTCCTGTTCTAAAGCAAGTTTCTGACCGGTCATACGCTTTGCGTTTGACCTATTACGGCGGCAATGCATCTGCTTCACTTCGTTCCGCTACAGCATCACCGCCTATTGCGAAACTTGCTTATGCGCCACCATAATACCGTTCATAGCCATAGTGCACCGCTCTGCGCCGCCCGTAACATTACACTCTGTCATAGCGCCCGATCATGCGGCATTATTCTTATACATATTTAAATAGGGCAGTAAATTTTATAATACCATATTATTTTAAATCAAACCTGCGAAATCGTCAACTGGCAAATTCAACAAATATAACATTGCTTTTGTTATATTTTTTGGAATATTGTCAGAAAAATAACATTCTGTGCAATATTTGCTGTAATGAAAAAAACGTAGATTTTTTGTGCAATATCACAAATATCTTTGTAACATCTTGACGAAATTTTTTTAAAATGGTACAATATAATTATAAAGCAAACGCCACACTTCGGCGGCGCAGGTCAAATCCGCAAGCGAGTAACGTTAGCGGTTTTGGAGCGCAACGAAGTGAAGCGGAGAACCGCTAATGTCGCTCGGCTAGCGAGCGAATGCTAGCGGTGCGGATTTTGCTTTCAGATAAGGAGGGCATCATGCCAGAGCTTGAACAATACAAAGGGATCATTATTCCCGCAATAATAATAATCGCGATCATTTTCTTTATGTTCGCGGCGGGTTACCGCAAAGCACCGCCCGATAAGGCGTTTATTATCAGCGGTCTGCGGCGGAAGGCTAAGGTCGTTATCGGTAAGGCGGCTATCAAGCTGCCGTTCTTCGAGCGCTGTGATACGCTTGAGCTCGCGCTTATGTCGGTCGACGTAAAGACCGCACAACCGGTTCCCACCGGCGACTACATCAACATCAACGTTGACGCGGTGGTCAATGTCAAGATCTCTCCCGAGCCCGATACTATCGCCCGCGCACAGCAGAACTTCCTGAATAAGAACGTCCAGTACATAACGCAGGTGGCGCGCGAAGTCCTTGAGGGTAATATGCGTGAGATCGTGGGTCAGATGCGGCTTGAGGAAATGGTATCCAACCGTCAGGCGTTTGCCGACAAGGTAAAGCAGAATGCCGATCCCGACCTGCGCGCAATGGGTTTGGAAATCGTTTCGTTCAACGTTCAGAACTTCGTTGACGACAACGGTATCATAAACGATATGGGTATTGACAATACAATGCAGATCAAGAAAAAGGCAGCTATCAGCAAAGCCGAGGCAGAGCGCGATATAAAAATCGCCCAAGCAGAGGCTAACCGCAAGGCAAACGACGCAAAGGTGGATTCCGAGACCGCCATCGCAGAGCGCCAGAACGAGCTTGCCATCAAGCAGGCTGAACTGAAACGTGCCGCGGATATCAAGCAGGCGGAGGCTGACGCGGCCTACACTATTCAACAGGAGGAGCAGCGCAAAACGATAGAGATCACGACCGCTAACGCTAACCTCGCCAAGCAGGAAAAAGAGGTCGAAATCAAGGCTAAGGAAGCCGAGATAAAGGAACGCGCCCTCGAAGCGGACGTAAAAAAGACCGCCGACGCGCAGAAGTACGCGGCACAGCAGAAAGCGGACGCGGAACTGTACACCGTCTCGCGCAACGCCGAGGCCCGCAAGTACGAGGATATTCAGAACGCCGAAGCGGAGCTGGAGATCAAGAAGAACGAAGCGGCGGCTATTCTCGTGACGGCTCAGAACGAAGCTGCTGCGGAAAAGGCTCGCGCTGAAGCGGCACGTTTCGCGGCAGAGCAGGACGCGGAGGGTATCAGAGCTCGCGGTCTCGCGGAAGCTGAGGCAGTCCGCGCAAAGGCTCTCGCGGAAGCAGAGGGTCTCGACAAGAAGGCTGAGGCTATGAAAAAAATGGAAGAGGCAGCGGTATTGCAGATGTATTTTGAGCAGATGCCCGCTATTGCGGAGGCTATCGCAAAGCCCTTGGAAAATATCGACAAGATCACCATGTACGGCGACGGCAACACATCCAAGCTCGTCAAGGACATCACCGAAGCGACCACTCAGGCAAGCTCGGGTCTGCTCGACGGTCTGGGCATAAACCTTGGCGAGATGGTCAACTCGTTCGTGCAGGGCAAGGCGATCGCAAGCGGAATAAACTCCGAAAAGCCCGTTATCCCTGTTCCCGAGGCTCCCGAACGACCCACTCAGAACGTTTAATCGAATAATCACAAGGCGAAACGGGATTTCTCGTTTCGCCTTGCAGTATGAAAGGAAAGTTTATGATAGATATCAAAAAGTCGCTTGAAAAGTCAGCTCGGAATTCCATTCGTATCAATATAGACGGCAAGCCTCTCGACAAGGTCGGCGCGACGAAATTCGGCGGAAAGCCCGACGTTCCCGCGGACTTCAAATGGCCGTATTACGAGGGTGAGGGTTACCTTGGCGAAGCGCCGAAAAACCGTCCACTGTCGTTTATAGCACAGTTTAACCTTGCGGAGATATCAAAATACGATACAGACAACCTGCTGCCGAAAACGGGCTTGCTGTCGTTCTTTTATGATTGCGACACCATGCGCTGGGGTTACGACCCCAAGGACAAGGGGTGTGCAAGAGTTTATTATTTCGAGAATGTGAATGCGCTTTCCCCCGCCGAATATCCGAACGATCTGGATGCGGATTTCCATTTTCCAGAGCTCGCGATATCGGGGCGTTCCGAGAAATCGTATCAAGACTTTGAGGATTTTATAGTTCAGCGTGAGAAAATGGCAATGGAATGGGATCAGTTTGACGAGGCTCTGGAAAGCATGGGCATCGAAGAGCCCGACGATCTTGACGACCTCTCCAAGCTTCTCGGCTGGGCGAACGTTATTCAAGGAAATATGACCCGCGAATGCGAGCTGATTGCGCGGCGCGGATACTACCTCGGCGACCCCGACAGTTGGGAACGCGTCACACCACGCGACCGTCAGGAGACCGAGCAATGGGCAAACCGCGACTGGCTGCTGCTGTTCCAGCTCGGCACGGTAGAGACAGACGGCTTTGAGCTGATGTTCGGCGACTGCGGACGAATTTATTTCTATATACACAGGGACGACTTAGCCGCACGGAATTTTGATAACGTATGGCTGATATTGCAGTGCGGATAAATTTGCCAAAAAGTTCTCCGTACTTGACATTACCGCAAAAAAAGAGTATAATAGAAATATTAAACGAAAGGATAGTTAAATAATGGCAAATATTACATTGGACGAAAACGGGAAAATTTCCGATAACGACGAGCTGTATAAGGTTCTTGATGAATGCTACGACAAAGACGAATACGATAATATAATCGCGGCGGTGCTCAGCGTTCCAGAGGAACAGCGCAGCGTAAAGCTCCGTTTCAGAATGATCGGCGCTTTAAATAACAAAGAGGATTATGACAATTCAATGCGCGAGCTTAAAAAGATCCTTCCCGACTGTAAAAAACCCGACGAGATAGCACGATACCTCTATATGAATGGCTATATACGTTTTATGAACGACAAGGAGCTGGCGGCGCTGACCTACTACGAAGCAGGCGTAAACGCCGATCCAGACAACACCAGCGGTCTCGATCTCCCCGCGGAGGTCTCCGAATGTAAGGAATATGTTGAAAAAGACCTCAATGAGCTGCACGAGTTTGTGGGTAAGCTTTGTGCGGATATCGACAAACGCTGCGCCGAAAAGCCCGAAAAGCGCAAGATGTCAGACGGTGAATTTACGGTGCTGCTGGGACTGATACCGGCAATACGACAAATACCCGTCACAGGCGGCGCACTCGGTCTGAATGACTTTTTTGTCGAGTTCCGGGGAAAGGACAGAGAGAATGTGGCACAGTGGCTGGAAACATTCTTCGGGTTTAAGGATACGGAAAGCTTTGTCAAGTTCAATAACACTTCACGCGGCTGCAATATCGCGGTAATGTTCTCCGATGTAAAGGCATTCTTCATGGGCAAGCCAAACTTCGACGTAAACACGTTGAAAGGAGACGGTCAGCGTGCGTTCCTCAACGCTTGTATGTTTATTAAGCCGATTTACGAATATCTTCCGGAAGCCGGAGTTATCGGCTGGGATATCAGCGAAAAGGTGGGCTTTTCCAGACTTGCATTCTCCTGCGGCATTATCTCCAAGGACGACTACTTAGCTTCAATGAAGGCTATAAAAGAAGCGGCAAAGAAGTGCTTCTCCTCCTCGGCGGAATACATGAAATCTTTGGTTATAGGCAGCGCATTGTATATGTTCGCCTCGGACGAATGGACTATCAAGGGCGCCATAGAGTTTATGAAACAGACTATGACGCTTATAATACGGTGCGATCTTGCAGACAGCGAATGGTAAACAATAAAAGCGGCTTTCCCGAAATTGGGAGAGCCGCTTGATTTTTTCATTGTATAAATTATCTCATTGACGCAAAATACAGTATTATAATCAACGCCAAGGAAATGCCGCAGATGATCCAATTACGGACATAAGCGCGCTCAAGTCGGTTGTCTTTTTTGTTTTTGTCAAAACGCTTTGCCATATGCGATACCTCCCGATACCGTTATTTCCCATAATTATTACTGATAATCATAAGGCGCGGACGGAACAACGAAATAATTGTCAATCCTGTGATCGTATCCTATTGTGCTATCACCGACAAGAAAGTAATTATATCTCAGCGTAGGTCCACTGCTTGAAATGGGATCGTCCCACGTCACATCAACGTGATACCATGTATCTTCGACCTTGACCATATTCCACATATGATCGCCGTCGGCATATCCCGCAACGCAAACACACTCATATCCCAAAGACTGTGCGAAATACATAAACGCCTTTGAATATCCCTCACAAACTGCCTGACCGTATACAACCGGTCCATCAGCCTCGTTTCTTGACGCCGTGCCGTTATTGGAATATGATGTATTGTTTACTATCCAGTCGTGAATATATTTCAGCCGCTCGTAATCGCTTCCCATCTGCTGTGCTTCGGCGATAACAGCCTGCGCCGTCGTCTCAAACTGAGACGAGGGAACATTTCCGCTGCTTCGACCGTAGTTTATGGCAATGCTTACAACATCGCCCGTAGACGTATCATAACTGTACGAGTATCCGCTGCCAAGCGTAAGAAAATTTGCATTATCGTAATCAAACGCCCAGTATGCTTTCGTGGTATCGTCTACGCTCAGATTAAGATCGGTAACGTTTATATCCCCGGTATTGTTTTTAGCACTCTCAAATAGTCTCGCGTAAACGACCTGCTGAGCGGAATTAAGCTGATTATAAGCCCATTTTCTCGTATAATCGGTAAACAGCGAGCTTGTATCGGGCTCCGGAACGTCAACGATCTCGGGCAAGCTGTAATCGGTTATTACCGAAGACTCGGTCGCCGAGCCAGCAGGCTCATTGACTGCCTCAGATTCGCTTGACGCTGTGGGCGAGCTTGGCGCGGCTGAAGAACTTGACGGGGACGGTTTGTATGACGAGGAAAACGGAGATGTCGCCACAGGTCTCTTCGAGGTAGACGAGGTGCTCATCTCATATCGTCCGCTCTCGTCATTCCACTCAGGCAGCCTGTTCTTTATGCTTGCCAGCATCTTATCGATGCGATATTTTACGTCGGCGAGGTAGATTTCCTCCTTTTTATTAAATCCGCTCGTATCATATTTTTCCAGCAGCTCGATGATATCCTCGCTCTTTTTCGCATACTCCTGAAGCTTCGAGCTGTCCTCGTTCTTGTAATTTTTTATGTACTGAGTATATTCCTTAAAAAAATCCTCATACCCGTCCAGCGTTTCCATTAACTTGTCGTCGACTTTTTCAACAGCGCTCTTGGTCGAAGTTGATGAAGATGAAGAGGATTTTGAGGAGCTTGTATCTGAATTTGATGAAGAATGTGTGACAGACGCTAAAGCAGGATTCCCGGTGCTGATCTGCGGAACGCTTCCTTCGATATTGGTATTACACCCCGATAACATTCCGAGAACCAGAGCCGCGGCAATAATGCTGCTCCATAATCTCCTGTTCATTAAGCAATCTCCTTTCGGAATACAAAATCAAGAAAACACCTGTTCCAAATTAACTGTCGGAACAAGACGCTTATATTATATCATTTTTTTTGCGGATTGTCAAGACAGGATAAAAAAATTCCAATATTTTCATAGAGGAAAGACGCGGAACAGTTAAGCCCGTATCAAAACTTCAAAACCCACTTTTACGGTCCGTGCTTTTACAGATTTGGCGCAGTGCGTTTTATGGATACGGACGGGACTTGACAAAAAGATGAAATGGGCTTATAATAGAGGTGTTGTATAAATTCTTAGTCTAACGTCTAACACGAAGAATAACGCCTTATTCAAGAAAGGATATGATATAAATGCCGATAAAGATACCCGACGGATTGCCCGCGCAGAGCGTTCTCGAAAACGAACATATATTCGTTATTACCGAGAACCGTGCGCTTCATCAGGACATTCGCCCTCTGAAGATCGGAATACTTAACCTTATGCCGACAAAGATAGTCACCGAAACGCAGATAATGCGCAGTCTGTCCAATACCCCCCTCCAGTTCGAGGTGGAGCTTGTCCAGACCTCGACCTATCACGGCAAAAATACTCCCGAAGAGCACCTTATAACGTTCTACAAAACGTTCAGCGATATAAAGGACGCCAATTTCGACGGCTTTATCATCACGGGTGCGCCTGTCGAGCAGATGGAGTTCGAGGAGGTCGACTACTGGCAGGAGCTTTGCGAGATTATGGAATGGACTAAAACGCACGTTCACTCCACTCTCCATATCTGTTGGGGAGCGCAGGCGGCACTTTACTACCACTACGGGATAAAAAAACATGCGCTTGAACAGAAGATGTCCGGTGTTTTCATGCACAGACTGCTCACACCGAAATCGCGGCTGTTCCACGGCTTTGACAGCGAGTTCTGCGCTCCTCATTCGCGTCACACCGAAACTCGCGCCGAGGATATACTCAGCTGTCCCGAACTGCGGCTTATGGCAGTATCAGACGAGGCGGGAGTGTACGCCGCAGGCAATCTCGACGGAAGCCAGTTCTTCATCACGGGACACTCCGAATACGACGCCGACACGCTTGACAAGGAGTACCGCCGCGATCTCGATAAGGGAATGAATCCGCAGATACCGCGCCACTACTACCCCGACGACAATCCGTCAAATCCACCTGTTCTCCGCTGGCGCGCTCACTCCACACTTTTGTACACCAACTGGCTGAACTATTTCGTTTACCAGACCACGCCGTTTGACATCTCAAAGAAAATTAAGTAATAATAATCAAAAAGCACTATGCTAATTTGTGATATTTGTAAAAAATGACAATAATTGATTGCATTTTTTTTAACAATATGATATAATTCTAAGTAGTGTAACAGGTCGTAATTACAACAAAAAGGGGGCAGAATTATGTCAGAGAGTGAAAACAAAATCATCGTGCATTCTACGGTAGAAGTTTCCGTAAACCCCAATCATACAGCCGCGTTTATGTCTTTTTCGAGACCCGAAAACGGCGGAATGGACATCACGGTAGAAAAGGTGATGGCAGCTCTTGACGAGAAAAACGTATCGTACGGTATACTTCGTGACGATATTGAACTTGCCGTTGAACAGAAACGCTACGAGGAGAATATCTGCGTGGCTAAATGGGATATGCCGCAGGACGGTGTAAACGGCTCGATAAAGTATTTCTACAACATAGAAAGTCACGCCGCGCCCGTCGAGAACGAGCACGGCATAGTGGACTACAAAAATCTCGGTGTTGTGCGAAATATCACCGCGGGAACTCCCATAGCGGCGATCACGCTGCCGACCGAGGGCGAGCCGGGTAAGGATATCACAGGAAGAGTAGTCATGCAGAAAAAGGGCGTCGCCGTAAAGGTAAACGTCGGCAAGGGCACATCTCTTATCAACGACGGCAAGGAGATAATCGCGGCTATCGACGGAAATCTTGTATATAAGAACGGCGCGTTTCAGGTAGACGAAACGCTTGTGATAAACGGCGATGTTGACGTTTCGAGCGGAAACATCGACTTTATCGGTGCTGTGACCATAAAGGGCAGCGTATTCGAGGGCTTCCGCGTAACTTCAAAACGCGATATCAATATAAACGGTTCGGTAAACGGCGCGGAGCTGTCCGCCGACGGCAACATAAACATCAAAATCGGCAGTATAAATTCGCAGATTGAATGCAAAGGCGACGTTAAACTCGGCTTTTGCGAAAACACCAAGATTCGCGCGGAGGGCAATGTAGAAAGTGCGTCCTTCGTCGGCGGCGAGGTCTTCGCGGATAAGAAGATAATTGCGTCTGGCAAGGGAGTTATCATGGGCGGCAAGTACACTGCACTGGACGGCATCGAGGCTTCGGTCATCGGATCGGAGAAGTACGCGAAAACGCTTATAACGCTCGGCAACAACGCTGTTTTATCCGAGGAGCGCGACAAGCTTGAAAAGCAGATCGCGGAGCTTGAAGACAAGGCGGATCAGCTTGGAAAGATGCTGGTAACGCTCAACGAGCTTTCCAAGAAAACCAAGCTCTCCCCCGAGCGCGAACAGCTAAAGACCGAGGCGCTGCGCAACCGTCTGAAAATGCAAAGCGAGGTCAAGAAGAGCAAGGTTCGCATAAGCGAGATCGACGATACGCTTCAACTCACACAGAACCTTTCCATAGCGTGTAAACGGATTATCTATCCCGGGGTCACGCTCAGGATTAACGCGTGTGTATTGCAGGTAAACGCTGCAACTAACCACGCGCGCGCTACCGTTGAAAACGGTGAGATAGTATTCAAGCCGCTGTAAAGCGCGCACTATAATAAATATTTTATGTCGGGAATTGATATTCCCGACCTTTTTTCGGTGTGTTTAGTATATTTTGACGGTTGACTTTTGTCTCAAAATGTGTTATAATTCATAGTATTGCGAGAGATATTATAATATAGAAAAACAATGTAAATATATAGTAAATCTGGAAGGGATTGATAAAATGAAACGTGTAGGACTGGATATAGGCTCGACGACCGTCAAGGCGGCGATCATCGGAGAAAACAACGAATTGCTCTTCGGACGGTATCAGCGTCACTTCTCCGATATCCGCAAGACGGTTTCGGATATCATTTCCGAGGTCGGGAACGAGATACAAGGCGAGCGTGTGTTGATAGCGGTCACGGGTTCGGGCGGAATTTCCGTTTCCAAATGGCTGGGAATTCCGTTTGTGCAGGAGGTTGCGGCAGGCACGGACGCTATCAGGGCGCTCGCTCCGCAGACCGACGTCGCCATTGAGCTTGGCGGCGAGGACGCAAAAATTACATACCTTACAGGCGGACTTGAGCAGCGCATGAACGGCAGCTGCGCGGGCGGCACAGGCGCGTTTATCGACCAGATGGCGGCACTGCTGAACACCGACGCCTCAGGGTTAAACGAGCTTGCAAAAAAACACACCACGATCTACCCGATAGCTTCGCGCTGCGGAGTGTTCGCAAAGAGTGACATTCAGCCGCTCATTAACGAGGGAGCGAAAAAGAGCGACGTTGCCGCATCCGTTTTCCAGTCAGTGGTAAATCAGACGATAAGCGGACTTGCGTGCGGCAAGCCGATCCGCGGAAACGTTGCGTTTATCGGCGGTCCGCTTCATAAATTGTCGGAGCTGCGTCAGCGCTTTATCGAAACGCTGAATTTGCAGCCCGAAAACATAATATTTCCCGAAAACGCTAATTTGTTTGTAGCGATTGGCTGCGCACTGTCCGAGGAGACCTGCGAGCTTGACATCGACGCGCTTGTGAAAAGCGTTTCCGTACTCGGCGATAATCAGCTCCGAGAGGTTGAGAGACTTGCGCCGTTATTTAAAAACGAGGATGAGCTGGAGCAATTCCGGGTTCGTCACGCAAAGTCAATAATTCCCACCGCCAACATAAATTCCCATATCGGTGCCTGCTATCTTGGCATTGACGCAGGCTCTACGACCACCAAGGCGGTGCTGCTCAACAAGGACGCGGAGATACTGTACTCGCATTACGCGGGAAATCAGGGCGATCCGTTGAAATCGGTAATAGGTATTTTAAAGGAAATTTACGGACAATTGCCCGACAACGCGTACATAGCGAAAACCTGCACCACGGGATATGGCGAGCACCTTATCAAGGCGGCGCTCGGCGCGGATTTCGGCGAGATCGAGACCATGGCGCACTACAAGGCTGCCGATAAGTTCCTCCCCGGCGCGGAGTTTATTCTTGACATCGGCGGGCAGGATATGAAATGTATGCGCGTCAAGGACGGCGAAATTGAGAGCATTTTGCTCAACGAGGCTTGCTCGTCGGGCTGCGGCTCATTTATCGAGAATTTTGCAAACGCGCTCGGTATGACAAGCGCGGAATTTGCCGTGCTCGGACTGTCGGCGGAAAACCCCGTAGACTTGGGCTCGCGCTGCACGGTATTCATGAACTCGCGCGTTAAGCAGGCGCAAAAGGAGGGGGCGACCGTCGCGGATATCTCGGCGGGTCTGTCCTATTCGGTAGTCAAAAACGCGCTGTTTAAGGTAATTAAGCTCCGCGATACCGCGTCAATGGGCGAAAAGATAATCGTTCAGGGCGGTACGTTTATGAACGACAGCGTTCTCCGCGCGTTTGAGCTTATCGTCGGAAAGGACGTTATCCGCCCCGACAAGGCGGGCTTAATGGGCGCTTACGGCTCAGCGCTTATCGCGATTGAGCGCGACGACGGCAAGCCGAGCACCATTGCGGCGCTCGATAAGCTGGATGGCTTTAAGGTCGAGAAAACGGCGGCACGGTGCGGAAAATGCTCCAACAACTGCCTGCTTACAATTTCCAAATTCCCCGACGGCAAACGCTACATCAGCAACAACCGCTGCGAGCGCGGCGCAGGAAACGTTTCGGCGGGCGAAAAACTGCCGAACCTTTACGATTACAAATATCATCTGCTGTTTGATCGCGAGAGCTTGACCGAAAAAGAGGCAAAGCGCGGCATTATCGGACTTCCGCGCGTTCTCGGAACGTACGAAAATTTCCCGTTCTGGCACAGGCTGTTTACCGAGCTTGGTTTTTCCGTGAAATTGTCACCGAAATCCTCACGCGATATTTACGATATGGGCATCGAGACCATGCCGAGCGAGAGCGTTTGTTATCCCGCAAAGCTGGCGCACGGTCATATTCAGGCGCTTATCGACGACGGCGTGAAGCTTATCTTCTACCCGTCCATGCCCTACGAGATGACCGATAACAACGGCGGCGACAATCACTACAACTGCCCCGTAGTCGCGACGTACAGCGAGGTAATCAAGAACTCCGTTCCCGAGCTGCGCGAAACGGTCAGGTTTTTGAACCCGTTTCTGCCGATATTCAACGAAAAGCGTATGGCAGAGCGCCTTTATGAGGAATTCTCCGCGGCGCTCCCCGACTTTAACATAACAAAGCACGAGATCGAATCCGCGCTTGAAAAGGCGTATGGCGAGGACGCGACGTTCAAGGCGGAAATGCGCAAAAAGGGCGAGGAAACGCTCAACTTCCTTAAGGAGAACGGCAAGCGCGGAATAGTCCTCGCAGGCAGACCCTACCACGTCGACCCCGAGATAAATCACGGCTTGCCCGAAATGATATCGGGCTACGGCTTCGCGGTGCTTACGGAGGACTCCGTGGCACATCTGGGCGAGGTAGTAAGACCGATACGCGTTGTCGATCAGTGGACGTATCACACCCGACTGTACGCGGCGGCTCACATCGTCGGCGCAAACGAGTGTCTGGAGCTCGTTCAACTGAACTCCTTCGGCTGCGGACTTGACGCGATAACCACAGACGAGGTTCAGGAAATACTGCGCAGCTTCGGCAAGCTCTACACCTGCCTTAAAATCGACGAGGTGAACAACCTCGGCGCGGCGCGAATTCGTCTGCGCTCTCTGATATCGGTAGTCGACGAGCGCGCAAGGCACAAATACAAGCCCGTACGCGGTCACGTCGGTTACATACGTCAGCCCGAATTCACAAAGGAAATGCGGAAAAACCACACGATACTCTGTCCGCAGATGGCGCCCATACACTTCGATATGCTTGAGGCGGCATTCGGGCACAGCGGGTACAATGTGGTTATCCTCAAGGACTGCTCCAAGGACGTTGTGGACACAGGCTTAAAGTACGTCAACAACGACGCATGCTACCCGTCGATACTGATAGTCGGACAGCTTATCCACGCGCTGCTGAGCGGCAAGTACGACCTCGAAAACACGTCCGTAATGATCACGCAAACGGGCGGAGCGTGCCGCGCGACAAACTACGTCGGTATGCTGAAAAAGGCGCTCAAGGACGCGGGCTTCGAAAAAATTCCGCTCATCTCGCTGAACGTTGTCGGACTGGAAAAGCAGAGCGGCTTCAAGCTTACGGCAAGCATGGCGGTGCGCGCGTTTATGGGTATCGTCTACGGCGACGTATTGCAGCGATGCCTGTACAAGGTCCGCCCGTATGAAAAGGTAAAGGGCAGCGCAAACGCGCTATATGAGAAATGGCGTTTATTCCTGCGTGAGGAGCTGAAATCGCTTTCACTGCCGCGCTTTAACAATAACGTCCGCAATATAGTAAAGGAGTTTCTGGAGTTCCCCGTGAACGATATTGAGAAGCCCAAGGTCGGGCTTGTCGGCGAAATTCTGGTAAAATTCCACCCCGTTGCTAACAACGATATAATAGGCTTGCTCGAAAACGAGGGCTGCGAGGTCGTAGTGCCCGACCTTATGGGATTTTTCTACTACATCTGCTCTCATGGCAAAACCAAATCCGAGCTTTTGTACTGCTCGCGGCTGAAAAAATTTGCCGAGAATTCAGCGATAAAGGCGTTTAAATTTATGGAACGCAGCTACCGCAAGGCCGTCACGGGTACGAAATTCGGCTGCCCGGGCGACATATTTGAAATGCGCGAGAGCGTCCGCCCGATAGTTTCTCCCGGAAACATCGCGGGCGAGGGCTGGTTCTTGTCGGCAGAGATGCTGGAGCTTATCCGCGAGGGCGTACCGAATATTGTTTGTATGCAGCCGTTCGCGTGCCTGCCCAATCACGTCACGGGCAAGGGGGTGATCGGCGAGCTGCGCCGTCAGCACCCCGAGAGCAACATCGTAGCCGTAGACTTCGACCCCGGTGCTTCGGAGGTAAATCAGGTCAACCGTATCAAACTCATGTTGACACAAGCGTTCGCGAGAGCGGGTATAAGCCGTAAGTCGGTAGTTCCGAATCTTGGCGCGGCTGATATGTATTCCGAGCTTGTCAATATGCAGTAACATTTATAAAGAGAACAAATGCGGCAGTATGCCGCAGACAGAAAGTAAAGGAGAATATTATGCAAAAATTTACAACAGAAAACAAAGAGGGCGGAACACAGCCAAAGTGGGGTCCGATAGTGATCGTTGTTCTGATTGTTCTTGCCGTGCTTATTGTAATTTTCAACAGCTTTACGGTAGTGAACGAAGGCTTTATCGGCGTAAAGTATCAGTTCGGTAAGATCGTAGGGCAGAACCTCTCGGCAGGACTTAACTTCCATCTCCCGTTCATCGAGGAGATACAGCAGGTAGACACGCGCGAGCAGGTATATCCCGTGACGACCGACGCGTACACCTCCGACACTCAGACCGTCGACAGCCTTCAGCTCAAGTTGAACTACTGCTACGACGGCACCAAGCTCCCCGAAATAATCCGCACTATTGGCGTTAATAACGTTGAAAGCAAGCTGCTTGTGCCGAATGTGGCAAAAATTTCCAAAGACGAGATAGGCAAGGTAAAGGCGGAGGATCTGGTACAGAACCGTTCCACCGTACAGAACGCTATCTTCAATTCGCTGAAAGAGACCTTGGAGCCACAGGGTATTATCGTAACGGCATTCGCAATTGAGAACCTGTCGTTTGACGACGCGTTCGAGCAGTCCATTCAGGCAAAGGTAATCGCCGCGCAGGACGCTCTGAAAATGCAGAACAAGACCGCCGAAAAGGAAGAGGAGGCAAAGCAGAAGGTTATAGCGGCACAGGCCGAGGCGGATTCCCAGAAGATCAAGGCAGACGCGGAGGCGTATGCTATCGAGGCAGTACAGAAACAGCTCACCCAAAGCCCCAATTACATCGAATATATGAAAATTATGAATTGGGACGGCGTTCTTCCGCAGGCTATCGGCACGGAGATAAACCCGTTCATAGCGCTTGACGGCGTGACCTCGGGCAATTTGACAAACTCGGGGAACACAACTCCCAACACCACTCCCTCGGGAAACTGACATTCAATAAGGAGATAAATGGACTACATTAGATTAAAACAAACAGCGCTGGAAAGCTACTTTTCCCGCGCGAACGATATGCAGAAAAAGGCGATATTCCGCGTGAACGGAGCGGTGCTGATAATCGCGGGCGCGGGCAGCGGAAAAACCACCGTGCTTGTCAACAGGATCGCGAATATGCTGCGTTTCGGCAACGCTTATCACGACGAAGAGATACGCAAAATTACGCCCGAGCAGGAGCGGTTTCTCGCGGACTTCCCGACAATGGAAAAGACCCCCGAGACCGCTCAGCAGCTCGCTGATATAATCGCCGTAAGCCCAGTAAACCCATGGAATATACTGGCGATAACGTTCACCAACAAGGCGGCGGGCGAGCTTCGTCAGCGCTTGATATCAATGATCGGCGAGGACGCGGAGAAGATATGCGCGTCGACCTTCCATTCGGCGTGCGTGAAAATACTGCGCCGCGAGATCGAACACCTCGGCTACAAAGCGGGATTTACGATCTATGACGACGACGATTCCAAGCGCCTGATAAAGGAAATAATGAAGCGCCACGACATCAGCGAAAAGGTCATGAGCGCGAAAATGTTCAAGAACAATATCTCGCGGCTCAAGGACAAGATGATCTCCGCGGAGGACTACGTTCCCATAGCGCAGGAGACCTCGGAGCTTATCGACCTCAAGACCTCGGAGGTATATCTCGAGTATCAGAACTCGTTGAAAGCCGCCAACGCGGTGGATTTCGACGATATTATTTTCCTCACGGTGCGTCTGTTCGAGAACTTCCCCGACGTGCTGCGGCATTACCGCAATCTGTACAAGTACATAATGGTGGACGAGTATCAGGACACCAATATTGCGCAGTATAAGCTTATCTCGCTGCTGGCGGGTGATTCGGGAAATCTCGGCGTTGTCGGCGATGACGATCAGTCGATATACCGTTTCAGGGGCGCAACTATTGAAAATATTCTGAGCTTTGAAAAGCAGTATAATGGATGCGCTGTCATTCGTCTGGAACAGAACTACCGCTCCACCGAAAATATCCTCAATGCCGCTAACGCCGTTATCAAAAACAACACTCAGCGCAAGGACAAAAACCTCTGGAGCGACCTCGGCGAGGGCGAGAAGATCCATGTCAACCTCTACCCCTCCGAGCAGATGGAGGCAAAGGGCGTGACGGATATAATTGCGGAGGGCGTACAAAACGGCGCGAAGTATTCGGATTACGCGCTGCTTTACCGCAACAACGCTATTTCACGCGGTTATGAGACCGCGATGTCAAGGGCGGGTATCCCATACAAGATAGTAGGCGGTCTGCGGTTCTACGACCGAAAAGAGATACGCGACATATTGGCGTATCTGTCGCTTATCAACAATCCGTTTGATATGGTGCGTTTCCGCAGGGTTATCAACGAACCTAAGCGCGGTATCGGCGACGCTACCGTGGACGAGGTGGTGCGCATAGCCGAAGGTCTTGGGATAAGCCCCGTTGAGGTGTGCCGCGACGCATTGCAGTTTGAAACGCTGCAAAGAAAGGCAAACTCGCTTAAAGCGGCGGCGAACCTTTTTGAGGAGCTTGATGAGGCCGCTGATACAATGCGGTTGGACGAACTTATCGAAACGGTTGCCGAAAAGTCGGGCTATATGCAAATGTTAAAGGCACAAGGCGATGAGGGTACACCGCGTATCGAAAACATCAACGAGCTGAAATCAAACGCGATGCTGCTGTTGGAGGAGAACCCCGAAGCGACGCTGCCGGATTTTCTTGAGCAGGTTGCTCTGGTTGCCGATATCGACAACTACGATACCGAAACGGATCGCGTTTCACTGATGACAATGCATAGCGCAAAGGGTCTGGAGTTTCCCGTGGTGTTTATGGTTGCCGCTGAGGATAATATATTCCCGTCCGCGATGTGCCAGTTCAATCCCACCGAAATGGAGGAGGAACGCCGCCTTGCCTATGTTGCGATAACGCGCGCGAAAAAACGCCTTATCGTTACACATTCACAGTATAGAATGTTATTTGGCAAAACGAGCAACAACAAGCTCTCGTCCTTTATCCGTGAGATACCCGAGGAACTTTGCGAAAAGCACGGCGAACGCCAGAAAACACACAGCTATTCCAAGCCCGAGCGCCACAGCTTCCTGAAGGAGGAGACTGCGAAGATGAAGTCAGCAGTGCCGCGCGCTAACGACGAAGTGTTCACGATCGGTGACAGAATAAAGCACAACATTTTTGGCGAGGGAACGGTCACAACGGTATTACAAACGGGCAACGACGCAATGATCACGATCAATTTCGACACACGCGGTCAGAAGAAGGTAATGAAGAACAACGCGAAGATGACGAAAATTTGATATTTTTTTGACAATTCCCACAAAACAAGTCGGTCAAATTTATTATTTTTTGGCTTTAATTCTTCTAAAGTTTGGAAAAATTCTGCCGATAATTAGAGTAAGAGGTAAGAATTGTACGTTTACGGTTCTTCTCTGATTGAAAAGTGCCCCCAATAGGGAGCGCAATATGAAGACCGTACAAACGTTTCAAGAGCTTCTTGGTCAGCAGTCTTTCAACAGACAGCGTTTGTACGGGAATGAATTATCAGCCGCAGATTTCTTCAGGGAAATTTGCGGCTTTAATATTGGAGGATATATGACGCTTATACTTGTAATGGACAACGACTGCGCTATCGGAAGAAACGGCGGACTGCTTTGCCGCCTGCCCGAGGATATGAAGAATTTCCGTGCGGTAACACTGAATTCAACCGTGATAATGGGCAGAAAGACCTATGAAAGTTTCCCAAAACGTCCCCTGCCCGACCGCGAAAATCTGGTACTCTCACGCAACGCAATGGACTTGGAGGGCGCAAAGGTCTTTGCCGATATTGAAAACCTAATGAAATACGTCAAAACGGTAAAGAACAAGGTTTTTGTTATAGGCGGCGGAGAGATATACAAGCAGCTCGCACCTTACTGTGACGAAGCGTTGATAACGCGCCTGTATGAGAATATGGACGGCGATGTGTTCTTTGAAGATATCGAGCACGATCCCGAATGGGAACTTGCAGAAGCGAGTTTTGTCATTGAGACGGGCTGCAAAAATATTCGACTGCTAAGATTTGTACGAAAGAACCGCGAAAAAATAAACAAAGAGTAATATTACGGAATAAATTTACAAAGACAAGGCGCGATATGGCAGTCAAGCCCCAGCAAAGTCGGCGGCTTGCACTCACTCTGAGCGTAATATCGACAGCGGCTGTAGCCGCAGGAACAAGTTTGCCAACGAGAGTGCGAATTTTTGGTTGTCGATCATGAATGACTTGAATAATCGCAGTGTTAAATATCCGCGTTGTGTTAAAAGTTGGGAGGAGCATTGGTACATTATGTCCACGTTTTTCGCATATCCTGCCGAGGTTCGGAAGATAATATTTACCACAAATATTATTATAGTATACCTTCTTAACTTCTGTCAACACGAACCTCCGCGCCGTCATAAAGCTCCCCCGCGCTCTCCGTCACGATCCGGTCGGAGAACATAAACCCCGAAACGATTTCGACGTATCCGTCCCGCTCCTCGCCCGTCTGTACGGGAGCAAGCCTTACGAAATCCCGCTTCGTCCCGTTCTTTTCGGCAGAGTATACCGCGTAAACGCCGTCCTCGAGCATGGTTATCGGAACGGCAATCTTCTGAATTGAACCCGTCTGCTGCTCGCCGTTTTCATCGACGTATTCATACGGGAACAGCCTTTGCTCCGGTCGCGAAGCGGTCACCTCCGGCAGCGAGCTTTCGTGAATTTTCTCCGCGAAAAATGTCAGAAAAAGCATTCCCGCAAAAAAGAGTGTTGTAACAATAATCAATATTTTTTTCGTCATGACAGATCACCCAAAGTCAGTCCTTTTTCCAGATTTTCGTTAAAGAAAAGGTACAATATCAGCATGGGGATAAGGAATATTACAGCCGCAGGGAACAGCACCTCGCCCGTGTAGTTCTGCGCGTTCGTAATGAATACGGACAGCGTTTTCAAGCTGTCGTCCTTAAGGAAAAGCATGGGCTGTTCCACCATATTCCAGCAGTCCGCGAATACGAATAAAACAACCGCAAAAATGCAGACGCGTATCTGCGGAATTACGCTTATGAAGAGAATTCGGAAAATTGAATTTGTTTCAAGACGCGTGGCTTCAATTACCGAATTGTCGATGTTTTTCATATATTGGTGCATGACAACCACCCCGAACGGGCTGAATATCATTGGCAGAATTATTCCGAGCGGGTGATCTATCAATCCCATATCGCGCAAGCCGATGTAATTCGGGAGTATCGTTACTTGTAAAGGCATCATCATGAGGATAGTGTAGAACACAAACAGTGCGCCCTTGCCCCTGAACTTCGCCTGCGAAAAACCGAACGCGCACGGAATAATCACAATAAGCTGTACGATCGTGATCGCTGCCGCGTAAAGCACCGAATTCCAGAACATTGGGTAGAAAACAAAGCAATCAAAAAGCAGATCGGCATAACCCTGCAAGGACGGCGCTCCCTCCGACGAAAATGACATCACCACCGTCGCTGCAACGGGAAGCACAAATATCAGCGCGAGAATAGTAAAAATAACAGCGTTCATTTTTCTCATCGGTCAAACCTCCGCTGAATAAATATTCCCGCCATCACAATGCCGAAA
This sequence comes from uncultured Oscillospiraceae bacterium, assembly GCA_910587465.1. Lineage (GTDB taxonomy): Bacteria > Bacillota > Clostridia > Oscillospirales > Ruminococcaceae > CAG-115. The sequence goes on along the minus strand of CAJUMS010000004.1, from coordinate 23,617 downwards.
ACCAAAATCGAGGTCAGCACCGCCGAGGTCGCGAGGCTCTGATAATCGAGCTTTAGGAAGTTGTTGTTCATATAGTATTGCAGCGTGTACGAGTGGTCGGGCGGATAATTTGTGCCGTAAAACAGGTAGCTTTCCTTGAAAATTTTGAAGCTGTTGACTATCGACAAAAGCGCGGTGAAAAATACGGTCGGGGCAATCATCGGAAGCGTGATCTTTGTGTGCAGGATAAAGCTATTCGCGCCGTCCAGCCGCGCTGCTTCAAATAACGAGCGCTCTATCGAGGTGAACGCGGCGGTCAGCAGAACGATACATATCCCGATATTTTTCCAGATAAACAGCAGATAGATCGGCAGCGCCGTGCTGCTGTCGGTGAATACGCTCCGCCAGATCAAGACAATGCTCGCGGTCGGGATCACCATCGGCAGCACGAAAGCGAACCGCGTTTTCCGCACCCATTTGATGCCGTAGGACAGCGCAAGCGAGATAACGAGCGCAAGCGTCATTAAAATAGGCACGGCGATCACGATCAACAGGAGCGAATTTTTCAGCGAAAGCAGAAAATATTTATTTGTGAGCGTTTTTATGTAGTTGTCGAACCATACCAAATTACGGCGGAATTGATTGTCGATCAGCGAATAGTAAAGCACGCGCAGATATGGAACGACGAAGAACACAACCGTCCCCAGCAGGCTCGGCAGAAGGCAAAGCTTGCACTTTGTGTTCCATTTCAAATATTTTTTCATTGCTCCGCTCCTATTCGTTCAGATAGGCAGAGAGCTTGCGGTCTGCCTCGGTTATGAAATCGTCGAGCGTGAGAGCACCGTCACAGTATCGTTCAAAATCTTCGGCGTAAATTTCCGTCGGAATTTGAAAGAATATTGTACCATTCCGATAAATCGAGTAAATATCCCTTGCGAACGCTGTGCTTTCATAGGTGCTTTGATCGGCAAGCATACATGAATTGCGTGCGGAGGACATCGTTCTTACCGTATTTTCAATAAAGCCGAGCGTTTCGGAAAGGCGGTCGGAATAGGGATTTACGCAAAGGAAGGTACACACGGCAACGCTTTTCCCGTTTCCCGACAAAGGCAAGGGTACGGCGCGCAGATTTTCGTCATTGATCAGAGCGATCTGCTGAATACGGTACAACAGCTGTGTAAACAAGGTTTTCTCGTAGATCGACGTATAATACAGATCATCCATTCCGTTCTGTACCGTCATAAGCGCGGAATACAGTTCGAAATTTCCTTTGAAAATATCCTCGGTACATTGCTCCTTTAACAGTGTAGCAAGCCGTCGGAATTCCTCGGTATCGAACGAGTGATTTTTCGAAAGATAACCGATAAGCTGCGTTTGTACCAACCAATAACGTGTGCAGTCGTAATACTCGGATATTGTCGAGGCACGCTTTACCGCCTGTATGAAAGGTTCCAATTCCGACGAAAAAACGATGCCGTTTTCGCTGCAAATTTTTTCATTATAAGCAATCAGCGGTATCTCCACGGCAATCGGAAACATACAGATATTTCCCTCGGGATCCGTTACGGTTTTCTTAATGTATGGAAAGCACCGATCAAGATATTCCGAAACGCCCGGCACATCGTTCAGCGGATAAAAGCTGCCTTTTTCCTTAATATCATTGGCAACGCCCTGATCCGAGCTTATCATTGCTGCGTCATAGCTTTTGTCGAGCGACAAAACCGTAAGCGCGAAGCCCTCGCCGCTAAGCTGATTCATTTGAATTTCGCTTCCCGCCGCAAACGGCTGCTCGGTAAAATATTGACTTGAGATCACGCGTATAGGATTTCCCTTAACTGCTGTATTACGCAGATCATAGCGCTTTATCCGTTTTTCATAGGACATAGCGGAATCGGCGGTTTTAAGCCAGACATAACCCGTCTCCGACGCGCAAAGCTCCGACGCGAAAAAGGGATAAACATTATTTACGGCGCATATCACACCGCTTTCGTTATCCGCCTTACTAACCGGCAGAACGCCCATAAATTCGGTCGAACCAACAATCGCAAATTCGCCGCTTTCCTTAAAAAATTCAAAATTCGTTATCGAACCCAGTTTATTTGTAAATCTCTTGTTATCCGACGTGGCAAGATCGGCGAAATAATAGCCGCCCTCGCTTTTATAGGCGTATACTGTCACGCCGTTATCGGAAACAGCAAAGGAAACGGGAAACTCGATATCCAAAAGAACGTTTTCTCCGCTTTCGAGATCAATGCAGCCCATTTTCTTTCCCGTGTCTTCAAAGTATATCGTAACGCCTTCCTCGGTCGTAAACGGCTCAACAGGCTTTGTCTCGCTGCGCCGTTCGCCAAGCCAGTACAGCCGATCTCCGCATACTCCGACCTTTTCGACATTATCCAACTCGTCAAGCTCACAGATAGGCTCTACCTCTCCCGAGTTGATATCAACGGAGCAGACGAGAAATTTTCTCACTTCGTCGACCACTGCGTAAATTTTTTTTTATCGGCGCAGATACATTTTACTTCATTTGCATTGAATTCGGGGATAACCGTGCTTGCCGTCCTGCTGCCGTTGACGTCAAAAGCGGAGAACGCCGCGCCTTCACCGTCTTCCAGCGTATATAAAACGTCTCCCGCAGCGGCCATTAACGCCACATCTCCCGCCTGCCCGTAGACAAACTCCTCGATAACACCGTTGTTTACGTTCCCGTCCTCTTTATTGCAGCCGCAGAACAATAATAGAAGAACGACAGCAATAAGCGCGGATATATATTTTCCGAATGACATCATACGTTCTCCTTACGCCAGTATTTCACCCTCGGCAGTTTCGCCGTCTATGGTAAGCTTAATAAAGTGAAAGGTATGATTGATTGAGTTTTCCTCACGTTCGCAGCCGACTCCGTAAATATTTTTTTCGTCGGCATAGATATAACGGAAAGCGTATTTGCAGTCTATTTCAGTATAATCGCCTGTTTCATAATTGTATTTCAGCAATTCGCTCCGATCGCCGATCAGGTAGATAATGTCGTTAAAGACCGTATAATCCATACAAAAAAATCCGTTTTCTTCATTTTCAGGTTCTAATGTTATGAGTTCTCCCGTAAGAACGGAGAGCCTGTTCAGTGTATTGTTGACCTGCGAGCGATAATAGTAATAGTCGCCGACGATGCAGTCCCAATACGGGTGGATGTCGTCCAATAACAGCCCCTTATCACCCTGTGAGAAATAGACCTTTTCCTCGCCCGACCAATCATATTTCAAACGATATTCGCTGTATTCGATATACTTCACACCGTCATAAAGTCTCTCGAAAGTACCGTCTTCATTAACGCGATATATTCCGGTCGGAGGCTCCGGATCGCTAGCAGTGGCGTAATCGGTATAGAAAATCTCGCCGTTGCTGACAACGGGCAGCGAAACGGGATAATCCGTCAACGTCTCGATCACACCTTTATTAAGATCGAAACGATACAATAAGCCCTCAATATGTACTTGATCTCTGCCGCTAATATCGTAGCGGTCGTTTTCGATAAAGTACAACATTCCGTCATAATAATTCAGATCATACGCGTTTTTTTATAACAATGCTTCGGTGGTATCGCCGTTATGCTTGTACACCTTACCGTCCCACATAAAGAATGTGTTCTCGCCGCCGTAACACAGCAATGACGGGCGAAAGTCCTTACAGTTTACGGTATTTAAAGGGGTTTCCGATTTCGGCAGACCGTTAAAAATCTCATAGTCGAGTTTTTCGGGTATGCTCTCCGTGTGCGTTTCTGTGTGCGTGCTTGACGGTGGGGAGACCGAGCTATCCGTTGAAGACGTACTGCCGACACTGTCATTTTCCGATATCTCCGACGACACTCCGGACTCGGGCGCACGATTACATCCCGCCAATAACAAAGCCATTGATACGACTGCAAGTATTTTAATAATTTGTTTCATGAAAAAACTCCTCCCGTGGTATGGAATAACTATTATGGATATATCATTTAGAAAAAATAAAAAAAGCCGATCGTGCAAGACTGCGCTGCCAGTGGTTGTTATATAGAGGAATTATCCCCATTTTTATGCCAAGCTGACTACCCTAATTATATCACACCTATCACCTAATTTACGAAATTTTTGTGATGTTTGTGAGTTTAAACAAAAGCAAAGGGGTGGATTTAGGCATTTTACCCACCAACTTTTTGTTGATGAAAACCGTGATAGTTTCGGTCTTGTTGTTTTCTTCCGTCAGCAAATATAAGCAAAATAGGTACTTAATTTTCTCTGTACTCAAAAAAATTTTTTCAAAAACCTCTTGACAAAACTGTATAAATTGTATATAATATCACTATACAGTTTAGTGAAACCAAGAGGTGATGAATTGACTATATTTATAGACAACAAAAGCGGCTCGCCTATCTATGACCAGATATACTCTCAGATAAAGTCGCAGATAATCAGCGGAGAGTTGTCCGAAAACGAAATGCTCCCGTCGATACGGGGGCTTGCAAAGGATCTGAAGATCAGCTTTGTAACGACAAAACGCGCGTATGACGAGCTGGAAAAGGACGGATTTATCTACACGATACAGGCGAAGGGCTGCTATGTAGCGCCGAAGAACGTCGAGCTGCTGCGCGAGGAAAATCTCCGCAAGGTCGAGGAGCATATCGACGAGATAGTAAAGCTCGCGGCGACCTGTAATCTGACAAACGACGACATTATTGAAATGCTGCGGTTCGCTTTAAAGGAGGAAGAACAATGAACGCACTTGAGATCAAAAATCTGTCAAAATCTTTCACGGGCTTTAAGCTCGACAATATCAGCCTTACGCTGCCGAGCGGATGTATCCTAGGACTTGTCGGAGAGAACGGCGCGGGTAAGAGCACTACGATAAAGCTCATTCTGGATATGCTGCATAAGGACAGCGGCAGCATAAAGATACTCGGCAGAGATAACACCGAGGATATCAAATCTATCAAAGAGGACGTCGGAGTGGTTATGGACGAGGCGGGTATTCCCGATTGTCTTAACGCGCGTCAAGTTGGGAAGATAATGAGCGGTACGTTCAGGAATTGGAACAACGACTTTTACCTCAACACCCTTCAAAGGCTGTCAATTCCCGACAATAAGCAGTACAAGGAGCTTTCGCGCGGTATGAAGATGAAACTCGGAATAGCTATCGCGGTCTCGCACGGGAGCAAGCTGCTCCTGCTTGACGAGCCTACGAGCGGTCTCGACCCCGTAGTACGCGACGAGGTAGTCGATATGTTCAACGAATTCACGCGTGACGAAAACCGCTCGATACTTATTTCTTCGCATATTGTCAGTGACCTTGAAAAGCTGTGCGATTATATCGCGTTCCTGCATAAGGGGAAGCTGCTGCTGTGTGAGGAAAAGGACGTGCTGCTCGGCGAATACGGGGTAATTCACTGTACCGAAAAACAGCTTTCGGAGCTTGACGGAACGGCGGTGCTTCACAAGAAGTTAACGCCCTACGGCACAGAAGCGATAGTCCGCCGTAAGATGATACCCGGCTCAATGAGCGTCAGCCCGATATCTATCGAAGAACTTTTTGTACATATGGTAAAGGAGGAGACCGTATGAAAGGGTTAATTACAAAAGATATATTTATGATCGCGAAATATTTCAAATTATATTTTCTGATGGACGTCATATTTATAGCCGTAGCGTTTTTCTCACCGGATAGCTCATCGTTCCTGATGATCCCCGTTCTGCTTTCCGGCATTATCCCGATAACGCTGCTGGCTTATGACGAACGCAGTCATTGGACGGAATATTCGGGAGCTCTCCCGTACAGCAAGGCGCAGATAGTTTCGGCAAAGTATCTCATAGGGCTGCTTTTACAGGCAGTAATGTGCGCGGTGTTATTTACGGTGCTGTTGATCACGGGAGCGCATTACGGCCATTTCGACCCCACCGGTTCGGCGGTGACGGTCCTGGTAATGTTTGTTATCGCGCTGCTGTTCCCCGCGGTATGCCTGCCGTTCTGCTTCGCGTTCGGCACGGAAAAAGGCAGAATCGTGTATATGTTAATGATAGGAGCAGTAACCGCGGCGGTAATACTGTTAAACCGCGCCAACGCTCCCGACGACATTGCGGCGCAAGACCTTGCAGTAACAAATATACCGCCGATTTTTTTAGCGATCATCACAGTGATTTACGCGCTGTCGTGGTTGGCATCGATAGCTATTTGTAATAAGAAAGAAACGGGCAAGGTATAATTTCAACGCAAAACGCCGATTATAATAACGGCGCATATAGCTGATATCGGGTGCGGACAGCGCCCGATATTTTTTACATTTCAAAAAAATTTTTGTGCAGGATACACAAAGCGCTCTCCTACAAATTGTAAAACTCTCCGAAAAGTGAAACTTTATGAAAGTTTTTGAAAGAAAGTGATTGACTTTTCAAATGGGTTATGCTATTATATAATCACAACAAGTCAAAACATTTCAAAATGTTTCAAAAGGAAGTGATTGGATTGCTTACGGAAGAACGACACTCAATTATTCTCGATACGCTCGGACGGCAGCGCAGCGTCAATCTCGCGGAGCTGTGCTCGCTGCTTGATGCGTCGGAGTCCACGGTGCGCAGAGACCTCGCGATACTCGCGGAAAACGGTATGCTCATCAAGGTTCGCGGCGGTGCTATGGCGCTCGGGGAGAATTTCACCTCGTTTGAGCATAATGTTGAGGAAAAGGCGAATATGTTTGTAGAGGAAAAGACCGCGATCGCGAAATACGCCGCGTCGCTTATCGAGGATGGCGACTTTATTTACCTAGACGCGGGAACGACTACCGAAAAGATGATCGACTACATTCCGTCAAAATCTGTCACGTTCGTGACAAACGCTTTCATAAACGCCAAGCGGCTGGCGCAGAGGGGGCACAGAGTACTTATCCTCCCGGGCGAGGTAAAACCCACGACCGAGGCGATAGTCGGCGCGGAGGCAGTCATAGCGCTTACGCGGTACAACTTCACAAAGTGCTTTATGGGTGTGAACGGGATATCGGTAAGGGGCGGGTTCTCTACTCCCGATATGAGCGAGGCGACGGTGAAATCCACCGCCATAGCGCGAAGCAAAGAAGTCTACATTCTCGGCGATCACTCGAAATTCGGCAAGATAACCGCGTCGAAATTCGCCGAGCTGAAAAAAGGGCAGATAATTACCGACAAGGTAACAGACAAAAAATACTCAAACGAAACGTCCGTAAAGGAGGTATTGTAATGGTTTACACGGTGACCTTCAATCCCGCTATCGACTACGTTGTACACACCGACGAGCTTGTTGTCGGAATGACCAACCGCTCAAAGTCCGAAGAGATGTACGTCGGCGGAAAGGGTATAAACGTTTCAATGGTGCTCGCCGAGCTTGGGATAAGGTCTAAGGCTCTCGGGTTCGTAGCGGGGTTCACTGGCAGGGCTATCGAGGACGGCGCAAAGGAAAAGGGCGTTGAAACGGATTTCGTTCATCTCGAAAGCGGCTGCTCGCGTATCAATGTCAAGATAAAGTCGGGCGAGGAAACAGAGCTTAACGGGCAAGGTCCGAAGATACCAGATAAGGCTATCGAAAAGCTCTTAGGAAAGCTCGACAAGCTGGAGGACGGCGACGTTCTTGTACTCGCGGGAAGTATCCCGGGCACATTGCCGAGCGATATTTACGAAAAGATACTTGCGCGGCTGTCCGAAAGGAAGATCAAGACGGTGGTCGATGCTACAAAGGACTTGCTGCTGAACGTGCTGAAATACAAACCGTTCCTGATAAAGCCGAACAATCACGAGCTTGGAGAAATGTTCGGGGTGAAGCTGAAGACCGAGGATGAGATTATCTCTTACGCGAAAAAGCTGCGCGAAATGGGCGCGGTGAATGTGCTTGTCTCAATGGCGGGTGACGGCGCTATTCTTGTTGACGAGGACGGAAAAGTTCACAAATGCGGAGTTTGCAAGGGTACGGTAAAGAACTCAGTCGGCGCGGGTGATTCCATGGTAGCGGGATTTATTGCCGGATCGACGAAGGGTGATTACGGGTATGCGTTAAAGCTCGGCACGGCGACGGGCGGCGCGACGGCATTTTCCGACGAGCTGGCGAAAAAAGAGGAGATTTACGAGCTGCTAAAGCAGTTGAATTAAGACGAAACGGGGGTTAAACTTATGCGTATTATTGATCTGTTGAAAAAGGATAGCATATCGCTGAACGCTTCTCCCAAAAGTAAATCCGAAGCGATAGATATGCTGGTCGATTTGCAAGTCAACGGCGGCTGCATCTCCGACAAGGACGAGTACAAAAGGGGGATAATAGCACGCGAGGAGCACGGCTCAACGGCAGTCGGCGAGGGTATCGCGATACCACACGCGAAGAACAAGGGCGTAAAAGCGCCGTCGCTCGCGGCAATGACAGTTCCCGATGGCGTGGACTATGAGGCGCTTGACGATGAGCCGTCAAATCTGTTGTTTATGATCGCGGCTCCCGAGGGCGGCGGAGACGTTCACCTCGACGTTCTGGCAAAACTAATGACTATCCTTATGGACGAGGATTTTCGGGCAAAGCTGCTTGCTGCTGCCGACAAGGACGAATTCTTAAAAATAATCGACGATATGGAAACGGAGAAATATCCCGAGGAAACTCCCGAAGCTCCGAAAGCCGATACCGCAAAGGCGGGGAACGACGCGATAAAGGTGCTTGCGGTCACCGCTTGTCCTACGGGTATCGCGCATACTTACATGGCGGCGGAGGCTCTTGAAAAGGCGGGCAAAAAGCTCGGCGTTTCGATAAAGATTGAGACAAACGGCTCGGGCGGCGCGAAGAATGTTCTCACGAAAAAGGAGATCGAGGAGTGCGACGGAATTATCGTCGCTGCTGACAAGTCCGTTGAAATGGGACGCTTCGACGGCAAAAAGGTCATAAAGACAAAGGTTTCCGACGGGATCAAGATACCCGAGGAGCTTATCAACAGAATTGAATCGGGCGACGCACCCGTTTATTTTCACGCGGGCGCAAAGAACGAAGCCGATTCGGGCGACAATGAGAGCTTCGGGCGCAAGCTTTACAAGCACCTTATGAACGGCGTATCCAATATGCTGCCGTTCACGGTAGCAGGCGGTATCTTTATCGCAATAGCGTTCCTGATAGATACGATAGCGGGCGCTCCGCAGGACGGAAACTTCGGTTCGCATATCGCGGCGGCAGCGTTTTTCAAGAAGATGGGCGACTTCACGTTCAGCTTTATGGTGCCGATACTCGGCGGTTATATCGCGATGTCCATCGCGGACAGACCCGGGTTCCTCGTTGGTATGGTCGGCGGTTATCTCGCGTCAACAGGTTCTACTTTCGCGAATGTCGGCGGGGATATTCCCTCGGGATTTCTCGGCGCGCTGCTGGCGGGATTTGCGGGCGGTTTCTTAATGCTCGGCATAGAAAAACTCTGCGACAGAATGCCTAAGGCGCTCAACGGAATAAAGCCGGTTCTGATTTATCCGCTGGCGGGTCTGGGGCTTATTTCGGTAATTATGTGCGCGGTCAACCCGTTTATGGGTATGATAAACACGGGGCTATCCAATCTGCTTAACGGCATGGGCGGCTCAAGCAAGATCGTTCTCGGCTGCATTCTCGGAGCAATGATGTCCATTGATATGGGCGGTCCGTTCAACAAGGCGGCATATGTTTTCGGTACGGCGGCTATCGCTTCGGGCAGCTACGATATTATGGCGGCGGTAATGATAGGCGGTATGGTTCCGCCGATCGCGATCGCGCTGTCCACAACGTTCTTCAAGAACCGCTGGACGGAGGAGGAGCGCAAAAACGGTTTGGTAAACTATATAATGGGTCTGAGCTTCGTAACGGAAGGCGCTATCCCCTACGCGGCTTCCGATCCGCTGAGAGTTATCCCCGCCTGCGCTATTGGCGCGGCTACCGCGGGCGGACTCTCAATGGCGTTCGGCTGTACGCTTATGGCGCCTCATGGCGGTATTTTCGTTATCGCGGTAGTCGGAAACTGGGCGCTGTATCTGCTGTCGCTGGCAATAGGCTCGGTAGTCGGAATGATGCTTCTGGCGCTGCTGAAAAAGAAGAAGGTTTAATACGGAACAATGCCGTGCCGGCGGCGTAAAATACAGTAATTATTTTATAGGAGGACATTATTATGGTATCGAAAAAGGTAACCGTCATCAATGAACAGGGTATGCATATGCGTCCCGCAGGCGAGCTTGCAAAAGCGGTAAAGGCTCACCCCGATTGCGAGGTAACTCTCAACGCAAACGGTAAGACGGTAAAGGCTAAAGCTCCCATGCAGATAATGAGTGCGTGCATGAAGAAGGGCTGCGAGGTCGAGATAGTATGCGACGGCGCAGACGAACAGGCGGTCCTTGACGAGATCGCGGGAATGTTCGAGAGCGGTTTCGGCGAATAATTTATAATGCAGCATATGAAAATCGCAGGTAGGGTTTATTTGACAAAGTACAGCATTTGAATGTCTCGTGAAAATCCCCGATGCCGAAGAACGAAGTGAGCGGAGTGTCGGAGCCGCGCTAACAAGCACGGGGATTTTCTATTTAAATAAGAGGTGAGAATATGAAAAAGTATCAGGGCAAGGGCGTTTACGGGGCTGTCGCGGTAGGCAAGATATCACTGTTCAAAAAGCCGGACGCGGCTGTAAAGCGTATCCGGGTTGTCGACACGGGCAACGAAAAAATGCGTTTAGAGCAAGCGAAAACCTTAGCTATAGAGCAACTTCAGAAGATATACGATAAGGCGCTAAAGGAGGTCGGCGAGGCTAACGCGGCGATCTTCGAGATACATCAGATGATGCTTGACGATGACGATTACAACGACTCAATCGACAACATAATTGACAGCCAGAGCGTGAACGCGGAATATGCAGTCGCTGTGACCGCAGACAATTTCGCGGAGATGTTCTCGGCTATGGACGACGAGTATATGAAAGCACGCGCGGCGGACGTGCGCGATATCTCCAACCGCCTTATCAACAATCTTTCGGGCAGCGTTTCCTTTGATACGGACACGAATGAAAAGGTCATCATCTGTGCGAGCGATCTTGCGCCGAGTGAAACGGTTGCACTCGACAAGAATAAAGTCCTCGCGTTTGTGACGGCTCACGGCTCGTCCAATTCACATACCGCAATACTGGCGAGAAATATGAATATCCCCGCGATAATCGGCGCAGGCGATGAATTCCTCAATGAGATAAAGGACGGCATGGAGGCTATTGTTGACGGCTACACCGGCGAAGTTTTTGTCGCTCCCGACGAGGTGACCAAGTCAAAAGCGCTTGAAAAACAGTTTGCCGATGAGGAGAAAAAGCGCTTGCTGCAAGAATTAAAGGGCAAGGATAACGTTACCCTCGACGGTAAGAAAATAAACATTTACGCGAATATCGGCGGCGTTGAAAATATCGGTGCGGTGCTGCTGAACGATGCGGGCGGTATCGGACTGTTCCGAAGCGAATTCCTTTATCTTGAGAATTCCGACTATCCTACCGAGGAGCAGCAGTTCACTGCATATAAAAAGGTTCTCGAGAGCATGGCAGGAAAGAAAGTCATTATCCGCACGCTCGATATAGGAGCGGATAAGCAGGTGGATTATTTTGATCTTAAGAAAGAGGAAAATCCTGCGCTCGGCTATCGCGCGATACGTATTTGCTTAACACGTCCCGACATATTCAAAACGCAGCTGAGAGCGCTTTACAGAGCCTCCTCATTCGGCAATCTCGGGATAATGTTCCCGATGATAACGAGCGTTTCGGAGCTTGAAAAAATTCTTGCTATCTGCGATGAAGTCAAGACGGAATTAAATGAACAAGGCGTGGAATTCTCGGATAAAATCGAGCTTGGCATTATGATAGAAACTCCCGCAGCGGCTTTGATAAGCGACAAATTAGCGCCTATGGTAGATTTCTTCAGCGTAGGCACAAACGACCTCACACAGTATACGCTTGCTTGCGACAGGCAAAACCCCGATATCGAGCAGTTTGTCGATACGCACCACGAAGCCATTCTGCGGCTTATTGAGATGAGCGCCGAGAACGCTCACAAGCACGGCGCTTGGATAGGTATCTGCGGCGAATTGGGTGCGGACACATCGCTTACCGAAACGTTCTTAAGAATGGGTATCGACGAGCTTTCCGTTTCGCCGACGTTCGTACTGAAAGTCCGCAGCGCAGTGAGAAGCATAGACCTCTCAAAATAAAAAGTGTTGAACAAAAGATAAAGATAAAGGGGCAAGAAGCCAACGGTTTTTTGCCCCCGATTTTTCAGGGCGGTGATCTTATGAATAAAAAATATCTGCAATTACTTGCCGAAAAATTCCCGTCTGTCGAGAGCGCGGCAAGCGAAATAATCAACCTTTCCGCGATAAGGAGTCTGCCAAAGGGCACGGAATATTTTTTCAGCGATCTTCACGGCGAATACGAGGCTTTTCTGCATATTCTGAAAAGCGCGTCGGGAATTATCAGGAACAAGATTGACATTGTGCTCGGGAAAACGCTTTCAGCCTCTGAGCGCGAACGTCTTGCCGCGCTTATTTATTATCCCGACCGCGAGATCAAGCGCGTCCGCGAGAGCGGCGCGTGGAGCGACGAATGGCAGCGGCTCACGATATACAGGCTCGTTCTCGTTTGCGAGACTGTTTCCGCGAAGTATACGCGCTCGCGCGTACGCAAGAGCGTTCCCGAGAAGCTGCGGTATATCGTCGACGAGCTGCTGAACGTTACCGATGATGTAAACAAGGACTACTATTACGACAAGATAATCGGCTCGATAATCCAAACGGGAATTGCCGAGAGCTTTATAATCTCACTCTGCGAGCTGATACAGGCGCTTGCCGTCGACAAGCTCCACATAATCGGCGACATTTTTGACCGCGGACCGCGCCCCGATATTATTCTCGATGAGCTGATGAAAATGCACGACGTCGATATCCAGTGGGGAAATCACGACGTTTCGTGGATAGGTGCGGCATCGGGCTGCCGTGCACTCATCGCGAACGTTATCCGCATTTCGATAAAGTATAACAATTTCGATCTTCTTGAGGACGGCTACGGTCTCAATCTGCGCGCGCTCGCTGTTTTCGCCCGTGAGACCTACGACGCGGACGAGTGTACAATATACTATCCTCACGTTTACGACGACAACATATACGACCCAATTGACGCGAAACTAGCCGCGCAGATGCACAAGGCTATCGCCGTAATACAGCTCAAGCTTGAATCACAACTTATCACCGCCCACCCCGAATGGGAAATGGAAGATCGCAATCTGTTCGTCAAAGCTGACTTTTCCAACGCCGAAATTGAGATCAGAGGCAACAAATATCCGCTGCTCGATAAAAATTTTCCGACCGTCTTCCTCGACGATCCCTCGGCACTTTTCCCTTCCGAGAACGAGCTTATGTCGATACTCGAAAACTCGTTCCTGCACAGCGAAAAGCTCCAACGGCATGTGCGGTTTCTGCTTTCAAAGGGCTCGACGTACAACGTCTGCAACGGTAATTTAATGTTCCACGGGTGTATTCCCATGGACAAAAACGGTGATCTCCAAAGCCTTGAAATAAGCGGTGCAAAATACAGCGGAAAGCCTCTGCTCGACGAAATAAACAAGCTCGTAAACAAGGCATTTTTCTCCAAGGACAGCTACGCCCGCGAATTTATGTGGTATCTATGGTGTGGAGCGCGTTCGCCGCTCTACGGCAAGGATAAGCTTGCTTTTTTTGAGCAGTACTATATCGGCGACAAGGAGCTTTGCGGAGAACACTACAACAGCTACTACGATTTTTCCGAGAATGCGGAGGTTTGCCGAAATATCCTGAAACAGTTTTCCATTGACGAAAAGCGCGGACATATCATAAACGGACACGTTCCCGTAAAGATAAAGGACGGCGAAAGTCCCGTGAAAGCCGACGGAAAACTGTTCGTTATCGACGGCGGAATCTCAAAGGCATACCAGCGGACGACGGGAATCGCAGGCTACACGCTGATTTACGATTCGCACGGTCTTAGTCTCGCCGAGCACAAGCCGTTCGTGAACGAAAACGGCGGCATAAGTCCTGTGATACGCACAGTGGAAAGACCCGAAAGCCGCGCAAACATCTCAGACACCGACAAAGGCGCGGATCTTGCCGAGCAGATACGCGACCTGCATGAGCTGCTCAAAGCCTACCGCAGCGGTGATATCAAGGAACGCCAATAGACAGCAAGGGCTATTTCGGCTATTTCAAAAATTCAAAATGACGTCGATTTCCTGCCGCCATTTTCTGTTGACAATGCCAAAAAACAATCTTAAAAACTAGTGAATTTGACGAAATTATATTTAATGCTTAAAAATATCCCCCAAATGATAACAAAAATGCTACAATATAATTGAATACTTATGTGTAAATATGTAAGGAGAACAGAATGTTTGAACTGAAAAAAACGGAGGGCGCTGCCCGCCGCGGAATTTTTCATACTCCGCACGGCGATATCGAAACACCGTTCTTTATGAACGTAGCGACCGCCGCCGCGATAAAGGGCGGAATATCTTGCGTAGACCTGCGGGAACTGAAAACGCGTGTGGCGCTGTGCAATACATATCACCTGCATCTGCGCCCCAATGAGGATATAGTATACAAAATGGGCGGACTTCACAAATTCATGAATTGGGACAAGCCCATTCTTACGGACAGCGGCGGATTTCAGGTATTTTCTTTGTCCAAGCTGCGTAAGATTAAAGAGGAGGGTGTTTACTTCGCCTCGCATATCGACGGCAGACGACTGTTTATCGGTCCCGAGGAAAGTATGCGGATACAGTCCAGGCTTGGCTCCACAATAGCCATGTCATTTGACGAGTGCGTTGAAAATCCCGCGCCAGTTGAGTACGTCCGCAATTCGGTAGACCGCACCACTCGCTGGCTCAAGCGCTGCCAAGACGAAATGGAGCGTCTGAATTCACTCGACGAGACTATCAACAAACGGCAGCTCCTGTTCGCGATAAATCAGGGCGGCACCTACGACGATATCCGCATCGAGCATATGAAAACGATAAGCGAAATGAACCTCGACGGCTACGCGATAGGCGGACTTGCGGTCGGCGAGCCTACCGAGGTCATGTATCATATTCTGGACACCGTGCTGCCGTATACTCCTGTTGACAAGCCGCGTTATCTTATGGGTGTGGGAACGCCGTCCAACATAATAGAGGCGGTGTACCGCGGAGTTGATATGTTCGACTGCGTAATGCCGTCGCGTAATGCTCGCCACGCTACGGTGTTCACGTGGAACGGCATAATGCACGCGACCAACGAGCAGTATAAGACCGATCCCCGTCCGCTCGACCCCGAGTGCGATTGCCCGGCATGCCGCAATTTCTCTCGCGCATATATCCGCCACCTGTTCAAGGCGGGGGAGCAGCTTGCTGGACGGCTCGCCGTGCTGCATAATCTCTACTTCTATAATTCGCTTATGGACAGGATCTGCATGGAGCTTGACCGTGGCACGTTCACCGAATTTAGGAATAAGTATTCGCCGCTGCTGGCGCAAAAGACGGAGGATTGGGGCAATGGGTGAAACGGATATAATTTCGCTGTACATTGAGACGGCTTTAGAGCATGAACGTTTAGACAATATAAAAACCGCAACACGCGCTACGTCGAACGCAATTGTTAGAAAGCATAATAAATTAGCGGATAAATTGATAAAAATTGCGATTGAGGTAAATACTGATTATCCCCACAAAAAAGAGGACTTCTTCCGGCTGCTGTATCACGAAAATAAAACCGTGCGCGATTGGGTAAGGTTTCAGATAATCGACAATGTGGATTACGACTATGCGCACCGAAAGGAAGCAATGAAATCAATTCTCGAATACAAAAAGGAAATGGGAGAATTATGGTTTAAGATGTGGCTTGATTATCATCCCGAATGCAGGGAATTGCTATAAACAGGTGAAACGATATGACCTTTGAGGATATGGATATAGCGGAGCTGAGAGCCTATGCGGAGCTGTTTGTGTCGGTGTTCAATTCGCCGCCGTGGAACGACCGCTGGACTATGCTCACCGCAAAGCTGCGGCTCGGCGAGCTGATAACAACGGGGACGTTTGTCGGAAAAGCCGCCTATGATGACGGCATACTGCTCGGGATAATTCTCGGGCAAAAGGAGCACTTTTACGACGGCGTGCATTTTCAGATACAGGAATTCTGCGTGAGAACCGAGCATCAGCAGAGCGGCTGCGGTTCGAGACTGCTCTCGGCGCTGAAAGACGAGCTCAACGCGATCGGCGTCGTAAATATCTATCTGATAACACAGCGCGGCGAGAGCACCGAGGGCTATTACAAACGGCGCGGCTTTACGGCCTCGGATAAGATGATAGTGATGTCGGAGAGCCTGACCAAGTAATTATTTCCTTTTCGGGAGGAATGATATATGATACAAAAAGCGGGAAAAGGGGAGCTGGAGATACTTGCCAACTTAGCAATACTGATGTGGGACAGCACTTCCGTTAATGAGCTGATTGCCGATTTTTCGGAAATCATTTCAAAAGGCAAATCTCAATTCTTCTTAAAATATGAAAATGATATTCCCATAGGTTTTGCGCAGTGTCAGCTGCGGTACGATTACGTGGAAGGAACGACCATGTCGCCCGTTGGTTACTTAGAGGGAATTTTTATCAAGGAAGAGTACCGCAATAAAGGATATGCCAAGGAGCTTTTGGCTGAATGCGAAGCATGGGCAAGGGATAACGGCTGCAAGGAGTTTGCCAGCGATTGCGAAATAAATAATACGGACAGCTTTCATTTCCACAAAGCTATGAATTTCACGGAAGCCAATAGAATTATCTGTTTTACAAAAGCCTTGTAAAATTCCGACTTAACGGGTATCCCTCCAAGACAGCCTGCCGCCCGTCCAGATATCTTCACAAAAAATCAAAGAGATCAAACATTTGCGGCACAAAAGAGACAAGTAATTCATAAAAGGACGTATAATATCATAATACAGAGGTGATTTTATGTCCTTTATCGAATTGTTTTTTGTTGCGGTGGGTCTGTCGGCAGACGCGTTTGCGGTGGCGCTGGCGGACGGGCTGAATTTGCGGAAACGCCGAAAAGCGGTGCTTATCGCGTTTATGTTCGGACTGTTTCAGGCGCTTATGCCCGTGCTGGGGTATTTCCTCGGGGCGGGGTTCGCAAGCTTGTTCAGCGCGTTCGATCATTATCTTGCTCTTGGAGTGCTCGGATTTATCGGCGGCAAAATGATAATAGAGAGCGTCCGCGAGCTTGCTCACGAGGACGCAGACGAACCTGCGGTCATACGCGACCTGCGCTTCCCCGCGCTGCTTATGCAGTCCGCGGCAACGGCTATCGACGCACTTATGGTGGGCGTGAGCTTTGCAGCGATACGGGTGTCGATAGCTCCCGCGGCGCTGTTTATAGGCGCAGTGACGTTCACACTGTCGCTTCTGGGAGCACTCGGCGGACGTCGGCTGGGGTTAAGACTAGGCGCGAAGGCGGAACTCGCGGGCGGAATAGTGCTGACGATCATAGGCATAAAAACTTTTATTGAGCATATCGGCGCGGGAATATAAGCAATATGGTTGCGGCAAGGTTTTTAACCGCAAACCGGTTTTAAAAAAAGGGGCAAAAATGATTAAATATGCTATATTTGACCTGGACGGAACGATCTTTGACTCATCCGAAATATGGAAAACGCTCGGAGAGGAATATCTGAAATTGCTCGGAAAAACGCCCGCGCCCGATCTTGCGCACAGGCTGAACACAATGTCAATCCCCGAAAGCGCAGCGTATATTCACAATGAATACAACGTTTCGTATTCCCCCGATGAGATAATTCGTCATATAACTCGGATGACAGAAAAGTATTATCTTGAACAGGTGGGTTTAAAGGACGGCGCACCGAGACTGCTGGCGGTGCTGCGCGCTCACTGCGTGCGCATGAGCATAGCTACGGCCGGCGACGCAAATCTGGCACTTTCTGCGCTGTCAAGGCTCGGCATCACGGAGTTTTTCGAGGGCGCGGTGAGCTGTTCGGATTACGGCGCAAAAACTTCTCCCGAGGTGTTCCTTGCGGCAGCTGATATTATTTATGCCATTCCCGAGGAGACAATGGTTTTCGAGGACTCGCTCCATGCCGTCCGCACCGCGAAAAAAGCGGGCTTTGCGACTGCTGCCGTATGCGATGTAAGCGAGAAAAATCAGGAGGAGCTGAAAAAGACCGCGGACTTCTATGCGCTGTCGCTTTCGGAACTCGCGGATAATGTTACAGAACTTTTGAAGTTCTCTGCTGCACGGAATTAACGGGTTGCGCATTTATTCAAAATTGATTTGCCGCTCGGCAATCCTTCCGATCATATCGATCAATTCGGGAATGTACAGCCGAATAGGACAGTTTGTTTCACACACCGTCGTTTCACAGCGCAGGCATATCCGTCGATTATCGTTCTGCCGCTGAAAAATCTCACCTCGCGCAGCTCAATATTTCCCGCGAACGACCAGCTGCAAACGCGCTTGATATCAGCTGGTATTTCCGCCGATACTCCGCAGTTAAACACATCGATTATCATGCCGTTTACGATCGTGACCCTATTTTCCGACCTCTTTTTTTTAAGCCAGCCCGATCCCGCAAATGTCAGCTTTCCGATATTGCTTACGCTTTCGGGAATATCTTTTGATACCGTTCGTATGCAATTTATGAATGCTTCGTCGCCAAGCGAGGTGATGTCACTTGGCAGCTTCACACAGACTGCACTGCCCGTGTACTTACTCAATATGAATGGCTTAAACGCGCGGTACCGCTATCTTGCATTCGCCGTAATCGCTGCTGATCGTCTTTTTCCCGTAGCAGTTTCGACTGTTTCCGCTGTTGTTTCCATCAACAGCTTTTTCAGCTTTGCCTGAACATCTCCTGTTGTATGGCATTCCGTCATTAGCAGTCTTGCCAATTCCATTTCTCTTTCGTTCATTCCGTGTATTCTTTCCATCTTAAAATACCTCACTTTCTTGTGGGTTTTATTGCCGTTTACACGGTTCGGTATTCAGACTCATGCTTTTAAACGAATGGCTTATCCAATAAAAAAATATATGTTTCATACTGTGGAAGTTTCTAATGTATTTTTCAGTTGCTCTGTCAAGAATCGTTCCGCAGCATTTCTGTATCAAGCATATCCAGCCCGCCAGCAAGATCGGTAAGCTCTGCTTGCAGACAGAACAGATTTGTCGCGGTGCAGGGGAAATCCAAGATCATACTTATGGCGATGACGATCGGTATCGCCGCCTCGGGAATTCCCAGCTGAGTTACGAGTATTGTTACGCACACCGCAAATCCGCCCGGAACAGGCGGAGCTGCTATTGCCAATACCAATGCTATTATAAATAGGTTCACAAGCAGCATTGTCGTTATCGGCACCTGAAATGTCTCCATCATACATATCCCCATGCTGAAAAACAGCACTGACGCCGCGGGCATAAACACCGATTGTCCAAGCGGCAGCCCGAAGTTGATTATCTTTTTGTCAATGCCAAGTTTTTTCTCGCAAGTCTCTATGTTCGTGGCGAATGCCGCCGAGGAGGATGCTGTAGTAAGCGCAATTATAAAGGTCGGCATCATCTTTTTAATTAACATTATCGGCGAGATCTGTTGATGTACACACACGATCACGGTATAGACGGTAATAACGATAGCCAATCCCATAAGTGTTAAAAGCACCGGCTTTAGTGCTATAGAACCTATTCCCGAATTTCTTTCGATGGTCATATTAAAGATACTTAAGAAAATTATCAGCGGAATAAACGAGTTTAAGCATTTCATTATAAATTGAACAATATAATTCAGCTGCTCCACGACTTTTGAAACAACCGTTGTTTTATCGTTCAGCACCAGCAGTGCCGTTCCGAAAATTACTGCGATAAAGACTATCTGCAGCGTGTTCCCGTCAATGAACGGAGCTATCAGATTTGACGGAATAATGTCAAGCAGCATTTGATACAGATCAGAAAAATCGGCTTGACCGCCTCCGCCGGAGTTTAACACAAAAAACGGAACTGTTGCGAAGCCCACGATCACGAGCAGCAGAGCACTCATAAGCAAAAATCTTGAGATCATTCGTTTGCCTATCTTGCCGAATGAGCCAATGTCGCCTATGCTGTAGATCCCCCATAAAACGGAAAGAAAGATGAGCGGTCCCGATATTGCCGACAGAATGCCCATAAATTTTCCGGTAACAGGCTCAATGACCTTTACGGATAAAATTTCGCGGACGTTTTCGGGAAACAGCGAACACAATAAACCCGCAGCGACAGCAAATACTACCGCTGCGAGAAGCCATATCACGGTTGAGCCGCGCTTTTTTCTCTCGGGAGAGAGCGTGATGATATTTTCTCCGTTTTTGTATCTGTGACTTGGCGCAAGCCCCATATTCGCTAACATTCCGCGGAGCGTTTCGGATGAATATTCCTCATCGTTTTCGTACGATGCAAACGGCTCGAGATTTTCTCCGGCAACGGCTATCACTATCCGCGGGCGGGAAAAACGTTTTTCGCACCGCAAGATAAACTCGTTTTCCTCTCCAAAATGATCACGGTAATTCAGGAGTATTTCCTCGAACATCAGCCTGAAACGCAGAACGTTTCTATTATCTACCGAGAACGCGGCAAGATGTTTTTCTATTTTTTCACTTGCTGCGTCAATGTTTTCATCGGACAGCCGATATTTTTCCGTGTTTTCCAATCGTAACACCTTTTCAAACCTTTACCTTTCTATATCTTCAGAACAAGAACGTTTTCGTTCCCGTCATATTTATGAGATATCGAGTTGGTGATACCCCTCAGCGTTATGACGGTGAGTTCCTTTTCATCACCTAATGGATCAAATTTGTCGCCGCCGTAGCCGAATATCATATCGACAGTGCCATCCTTTTCAGAATACTCTACGTCCATACGGATATCTCTGACCTGATTTTCTCCGATAAGTTTCTGCATAACCAGCTCCTCAAACGCAAGCTGCATTTTGTATATCTGTTTTTGCGACATCATCTGCTTTCGTCCGAACTCTTCAAGCTTGGAATTTATTGCGGGAAAATCAAAGCTGTTTTTGTCAATGACCTCGCTTAGCACTTTAAGCTGTTTTATAAATCTCCGCGTTTTTTCCTTTTGGGGATTTTCAAATATTTGCTGCGGAGTGCCGTCCTCGTAAATAACTCCCTCGTCCATATAAAAAATACGATTTGACACGTTTTTTGCAAAATTCATTTCGTGTGTGACAATAAGCATTGTGAGTCCCTCGTCCGCAAGCCGCTTTATGACCGATAGGACTTCGCCCACCATAGTGGGGTCGAGAGCGCTTGTCGGCTCGTCAAAAAGAAGTATCTCGGGTTCCATCGCAAGCGCTCTCGCGATAGCAACGCGCTGCTTTTGCCCGCCAGACAGCTCGTCGGGGTAATTATCCGCTTTTGACGCAAGACCTACGGTTTGCAGCAGTTCCATGCCGCGTTCGTATGCCTGTTTCTTTGATTTGCCGTGCAAGTCCATGGGAGCGCACATCAGATTTTCAATAATGCTCATATGCCCGAATAAATTAAAGCTCTGAAACACCATTCCCATTTTGCGGCGCAGCCTTGAAAGGTCGGCTTTTTTGTCGCATATATCAACACCGTCCACTAATATTTCTCCCGAGGTCGGCGTTTCCAAACGGTTGATACAGCGCAGTAGCGTACTCTTTCCCGTTCCGGACGGACCGATAACGGAAATTACATCGCCCTTGTTTATCTCGACATTAACGTTACGAAGCGGCGTGATATTCGGATATTCTTTTTTGAGTTTGCGTATCGTTATCATAAATTAGCCTCCTTTGTCCGACTTTTACGCTTCTTACTGCGCTTTTTTGGGTCAAGACGTATTTCAATTCTGCCGAGCACAATGGTCAGCAGCCACGAGATCACAAAATAAATTATCGCGGTAACAATAAGCGGAAAAAACGCCTCATATGTACGGCTGCGGATAATATCGGACGCTTTTGTCAGGTCCTGTATCGTGATATATCCGACAATGGAGGTCATCTTTACCAACGAAACAAATTCGCCCTTGATAACGGGGAGAAAATGCTTTGCCGCCTGCGGGAATACTACCTTAAAGAAACTCTGTCGTTTGGTGTAGCCAAGTGCCAGAGCCGCCTCATTTTGTCCCTTGTCAACCGACTCAATACCCGTGCGCATCATTTCGGAAACATAAGCGGAAAAATTGACGGCAAAACCGATTATCGCTACAATAATCGGAGATATATCGCTCTTTCCGAATATCACATAATATAATATCATCAAAAAAACAAGGATCGGCGTACCCTGCATAATTCTGATATACACGGCGGCAATAGCGCGCGGTATTTTGTTTTGACAACGCCGCTGCATACAAACGCCAAATCCCAGCGCCGCGCCGAGAAGTCCGGAGCAAACCGATATCAGAACCGTTATTCCGAGACCCGACAGCAGCATTTTCCAGCGGTTTTCCTTGACGAAGTTTTTGTAAAAGCTATCCATTAGGCTCTCGAAAAATCCTATATTTTCTGCCGCCGCGCTTGCGTCCGCCACCATCACGACCACACCGCCCTCATAATTGGCGTTCGAAAAATATACGCTGTCTGCACGCTCCTCGGTCACGGTGATGCAGCAAGCCACCAAGTCCGCCTTTCCGGTCACAAGCGCGGGTATGATCGCCGCAAAATCCGTGTCCGAAATTTCAAGACCGTAGCCGTACTTTTCGCAAAATCTGCACAGTATATCAATATCGTATCCCACTACCTGCCCGTCTTTTACATAAGAAAACGGCGCGGTGCGGCTGTCAGTGGCAAAACGCAGTGTTCCCGCAGAGCCGTTTTCGGGCGGATAAGTTACGGCTTTTGCGTTCTCGTCATCGCTCAGCCATTTCGCTTTAAACTCATCTAAAGTTCCATCAGCGGTTATTTGGGAAAGGAATTCGTTAAAACGGTCGCGAAGCGCACCGCCCTCGTCGGTTTTGGGAAACGCAAACGCATAGCTTTCGCGGCTGATATATTCATCTAAAAAGCGTAATCCTTTTTGCTCGTTGCAAAGCATACGTCCGACGGGTTCGTCCACAAGAAATCCAGATATTTTTCCTTTGGATAGGGCGACAGCAAGATCCGCATAGCTTTCGTAATACTGTTTGTCAGCATTTTCTATGTACTCATCGGTCATAGTATCAAATGCTGAGCCTGTTACAACGCCTATGCCGCATCCCGCAAGCTGCGATATATCCGTTATGACCTGCGGCTCGTCATTTTTGTTCCCAGCGCAGCCAACGAGCGTGAGCACAGCAGCAAAAAGCAGCACGAAGCACATAGCTTTCCTAAATGTTTTCATTTCATTTCCGCTCCTTTATATATTTTTCTTTATCCTCAGAATATTTTTCCCGTCCTTGTATTCATACGAAACGTCGTCCATGGATTTTTTTACCATATAGATGCCCAAGCCGCCAATTTGCCGTTCCTCGACGGATAGGGTAATATCGGGATCGTCTTTGGCGAGCGGATCGTAGGGTATGCCATTGTCTATAAAGGTTATCACGACGGCGAGGGGATTTTCCGTAACCTCAACGCGAACGGTAGCCGCGCCTACCT
>CAJUMS010000003.1:71205-90517 GCA_910587465.1 uncultured Oscillospiraceae bacterium | reverse complement strand
TTTTCGGGGGTGCTGTCCCAACCCTGCGCGTTCTCGCAGTCAACGAAGATATTAACGTCGCCGTGCTCCAGATCGCGTATCAGCACTTTTCCGTTGTCGTAATAAGTCATTTCGGATCTCCTTATATCCACCACTCGGGAGTTATCTCCCCGAGCGTGATAGTCCGTTCGTTTTCATAATCCAAGAGTATCTCGATATTCTTGTAATTATCGGGCATAAGCTGCACCATAAGCTCGCGGCAGGCTCCGCAGGGCGCGCCGCTCTTGCCGTCGGGCATTATCGCAAGCACTCTCAAGATCTCGCTCTCGCCGTTTGTAATCATATTGAATATCGCGTTGCGCTCGGCACATATACCGAGCGTTGAACAGGTGTCAACGCACACGCCCGTGTATATCCTGCCCGACTTTGACAGTACCGCCGCCGAAACCCCTCCCGCGTCAACATAGTCGGATATTCTGCGCTCGTTATGTACAGCCTTTGCCGCGTTATACATTTCGTTCCATATTTTATCCATCGTTGTCCTCCAGTTTCTTGTACATAATTATTTCCGTGACCTCGTTCGGCAGTATCAGCGAGCCGCAGTCGCGGTATCCGCGTTTGCGGTAAAATAACTGCCCACGCTCGTCCGACAGGGTAGAGGTAAGCGCGAGTGAATAGCCAAGCTCTTTAAGCTCCCGCTCCCAGAAATCGCAAAGCGCTGTGCCTAAACCATTTCCGCGCTCGCCGTCGATAATATACAGCATATTCATAAAAGGAAGGTTATCCCAGAATAGCCCGTAACGCAGCCAACCGTTTATCTTCCCGTTTTCCGTTGAAACGATAACGCACCGCCGCTTGATAACGTTCAAAAGCTCCGTTTTGGAGATATGCCCGTCAAGCTCCGAGAGTGCGTCCAGATCCTTTGTTGAAGCATACCGTATCATTCGATCACCGTGACCTTAAAACCCGCGTTATCAACGGCGTTTATTATCTCGTCAAAGTCGGGACATTCTCCGTGCTTTACGAAAATTTCCACCCAGCCCTTATCGAGCCGCACATCAACACGCTCCGTGCCGCCGATACTCTCAAGAGCTGCTTTGACCTTAGCTGCACACTTTTCGCATTTCATTCCGTCAATTTTCACGACAAGATAGTCATGCCGTTCTATCTTGAAAATAACGGGTCGTGTTCCGTCGTTGCAGCAGGCGATCATCATACGATCGTCGTTAGTCCAGTTCCGCATAATGCTGCCGCCTTGGAGCGCCGTGTATATGTAGCGGCTAATGCAGTCCCATGCCTCGGCGCACTGCGTGCCGTTGCCCTCGCGCCAGAACGTATCCTCGCTGCCGTAGCGCTCGAAAATGAATTCGTCGCCGATATTGTAAAACGGACACGCGCCCGACTTCGGGTCGGCGAGATACTGCTCCTGCAAGTCGGTGAAACACTTTTTATCAATAACCGTGACTTTACATTTGTATTGCATAATAACCTCCTATAACTCTATCATGAACACTTCATTAAGGCGTTCCTTTTTCATAATTATTCCTCTACAATATACTCAAACGCGATATTGCCGCGCACATATTCGTAATCGTCGAGCTTTATCTCGCGAAAACCGAACTTTTCATAGATATGTATCGCAGGTTTGAGCTTGCCGTTCGACAGCAGGAAAAGCCGCTTTTCGCCGTGATTTATCGCCCAGTCCATAGCCGCTTTGGAAACCGCGCTGCCGCAGCCCTTGTGTGTACGCTCTTTGTTGAAGGCGAGTTTGCATATCTCCCACGCGTCACTTTCGCGCATGGGCTTTGCCATACATTATGCAAGCGCCGTTCCGTCCTTCACCGCAAAGTAGATCATAGCGCCGTTTGTCAGAGCCTCTTCGATATGCGAAAAGGTCTCCGTGTCCTCGTTCACAAGAAATCCGAAATTGTCGATGCTCCGGTCGGTGTTGAATTTAATAAAGTCATCCTTGAATTTGGGGGCATATTCGATGATTTCCATTATACAGTCCTCCGTAATTACTTTAGTAACCTTATTTTATCACAATTGCCTTTTATTGTCAATATAACAAATACTGCGGTTTTAGACTCAGAGTTCATTCAAAAACCGCTGTATCATTTCCGTAAACCTCCCGATGTGCAGACCGTCAACAAACGAGTGATGCGCCTGAACCGACAGCGGCATTAAAAACCGTCCGTCCTTTTCATAATACTTTCCCCAATCGAATAGGGGAGAGGCATTTTCCTTATTGCCCGAAATGGTGTGGGAGATGTGAGTGTACGTAACCCACGGTATCGCAGAGCATTGGAAGATGTTGTTCGCGGGAGGTGCTGTGAAGTATTCACGCTGTTCGTGGGCAGTCTTTTCGGCGAGATTGACATATTCTTTTAATCCGTCAACCATAGGCACGCTGACTACCTTAAACAGCTCGGTTTCCTTGTTAAGATACGTAAACGATGTGTCTATGCTGTCGTACAGAACAACTTTTCCGTCCAGAAAACGGTAGCGGAAATTTTCAATATCGTTTCCACACTTGCAGACCGCGTAAACCATAGCAAGCGTAAATGACAGCCCATTTTTTCGAATTTTATCTAGAAAATGTGTAATGTCGACTTCAAAGGTTACGCAGAACATAGGCTCGCAACAGCTTCTGAATATCATACAGTGCATAGCGCGTTCCCATTTGCTTTCGTCAATTATTTTGTACATAGTCACATCCCGTTTAAACGGCGCAACAGTTCTCTACCGTGCTTTTCCGCGCCCTTGACCTCCGACAGCAGCGCGTTGTAAAAATCATCGGCGGCACGCTGTCTGCCCAGAGCGATCTCTTTGCCGCGCTCCGTGAAGAATTTCCCGTATATGTTTTTCAGCTTGAAGTGATATTCTCTGAAAAAAGACGGCTCGTCGGTATCGCTGCCGTCGCTGATTATCCCGTCAGTGTTCGTCGTATACAGAGGCTCTCCGACCGCGCCGTGGTACATCAGCGAACGCGCCATTCCCACGGCACCCGAAACGTCGATCTTATCTGCATCAAAGAGTATCTTTGCTTCAATACTATGCGGAGGAGCATTGCTCCTGAAACGGTGAGTATATACACAGTCGCGGACATGCGCTGCACGCTCCTCCGCCCAGTCGAGCCCGATTAGGAAATCGTATGCCTTTTTGCTCCCGACCTCCGCGTGACATAAATTCGGGTCAGCAAATTGTTCGGGTCTGCCGATATCATGCAGCAAGCAAGCCGCCGTCAAAATCTCAAGATCGGCGGACGGTTCGCTTTCTGCAATATCGAGCGCCGTATACAAAACGCGGTAGATATGCTCGCGGTCATGTGCCGAGTCGCGCATACATTCCAGCATATATGCTTCCATTTTATCGTAATCTTTCAAATCATACCTCTTTCACGTCAAGCTGTCTGATAACACGACAGGGGTTTCCCGCGGCAAGACTGTTCGCGGGGATATCCCGAGTTACTACGCTTCCCGCGCCGATAACGCAGTTGTCGCCGATAGTAACGCCGCCGCATATTGTAACGTTGCTCGCAATCCAGCAGTCGTTCCCGATCGTAATGGGCTTGCCGTATTCGAGATCGTATATCGAGCCGTCCTCCTTGAATCTCATTCGGCGCTCGTCCGGGTCAAAAGGATGAACAGGCGTCGCGAACGTAACGTTAGGACCGCAGTACACATCGTCTCCAATAGTTATCGGGCATGTATCGAGCACAGTCAGGTTAAAGTTAGCGTAGAAGTGCTTTCCGACAGTAATAAAGCAGCCGTAATCCAATTGTATCGGACCCTGCAAAAATGATCCCTCACCGCGGTTCGGCATAAGCTCGTCAAGTATTTTTTTACGCTTTTCCTCATCGGTCTCATAGGTCGTGTTGTAGTCCATAGACAGCCTGTGTGCGAGTATCCTGCGGTCGGCAAGCTCCTTATCGGTCGGGTCGTAAAGCTCGCCGCGCAGCATTTTTTCCTTTTCGGTCAACATAATAGTTCCTCCTCAAAATAAAATGACCGCTCTCAACAGCAGTCAAGAGCGGTCTTACGTTTGCGTTAAAGCGATAAGAGAGCCGATTACTTAAGCTCGATCTTAGCACCTGCCTCTTCAAGCTTAGCCTTGAGCTCTTCAGCCTCAGCCTTTGCAACGCCTTCCTTTATAGCCTTAGGAGCAGCCTCAACGATCTCCTTAGCCTCCTTCAGACCAAGACCGCATACGTCCTTAACAGCCTTGATAACAGCCATCTTAGCGTCGCCGAAGGATGCGAGGATAACGTCAAACTCAGTCTTTTCCTCGGCAGCAGCACCGCCTGCGGCACCGCCGGCAGCGGGAGCAGCAGCAACAGCGGCAGCGGATACACCGAATTCTTCCTCAAGTGCCTTTACCAGTTCGTTAAGCTCAAGAACAGACAGTTCCTTAACTTCGTCAATAATTTTTGTAATCTTCTCAGAAGCCATTTTATTTACCTCCATAATATGTTTGTTTTCATTGGTTACGCGGCATTTCGTTCAAGCCGCTTGTAGAATTGAACGATCAAGCGGACGCTTCGTCGTTCTTCTTTGCGATCTCGTTGATAGCGATCGCGAAACGCTGAATCGGGCTCTGCAGCATAAATACAAGCTGAGAGAGCAGAGTTTCCTTGGACGGGAGCTTAGCGTAAGCTTCAACCTCTTCCTTGGTAATAACCTTGCCGTCTACAAAGCCTTTCTTAATGCTGAAAGTACCGTTGGAACCCTCCGCCTTCTTATGCAGAATTTTCGGGGCAACGATAATATCCTCCGCGGACAGCGCAACAGCGGTAGTTCCGCTGAGAACGTCGTCCAGACCCTCAAGACCCGCAATATCGCAAGCGCGCTTGAGCAGGGTGTTCTTGACAACAAAGTAATCAACGCCGTTTTCACGAAGCTCTTTTCTGAGCTTGGTGTCATCTTCGACGGAGATACCCTTGTAGTCTACCAAAACGCCACCTGCCGCGTTCTTTAGCTTATCGGCAAGATCCGCAACGAATTGCTGCTTTTGGGCAAGTACAGACTCACTGGGCATATTCAAATCCTCCTTATAGAATTTGCTGTCCAAAACAAAACCCTTTCCGCCAAAGACAGAAAGGGAGATAGAAATCATATCTATCCATTCCTCGGCAGGCACGCGCAATCGGTTTCACCAATCACTACCGCATTATAACACGAATGTCACCTGCTGTCTTTAGAACAGCATAAATATTATAACATATGATTTTGTATTTGTCAAGGGATTTTTTTAATATTTTGAAAATTTTTTCATATTCCGCATTCACCGAGCGCTCTTTCCCAATATTCTTCGGGAAAATCCTTCCATATAGTTACGCCCGTGTCTTTAAAATAAAGCTCCTTTGCCTTATTGATAACCGCAATATATAAGTTTTCTCCAGTCATGAGCATATGCTTGGTGATTTTGTACCAGCATGGCGCTTTTAAATACAGCTTTTCCTCGTCCATTTCCGATACGGTTTTTTCAATATCGTATGGCAAGGATAAAAATTCCGGTTCCCATAAACCGCCGTGACCGTTTAAAATCATAAACTGCGCCGCCGCTTTGCCGCACCCCAGCGGCAGCCCGACCGAACCGGGATTTACCACTCTGTTGTTATTTCTTATGTAATCCTCACGGCAGTGTGAATGTCCGCAAATTGTAAGCTTTGTCGGAAGTGTTGCCGTAAGCTCGTCAATATAATCGCGATCCGAGCGCATACTCTGATTTACCTTGAACGGAGAGCCGTGACACACCGTAAATTCAGGATAGCCCTCATACTTTAAAGTTTGCGATATCGGCATTTCCTCGAAAAAATAAATGTCCTCATTGCTCAGATTTTCGTAATTATAGCAAAGCATACCGCTGCCGCTGTTTCCAAGCTCCCATTTTTCGTCTTTGTTTTTGCGGTGATTTATCCAGTATTCCTCTTTGTTTCCTCGGATGAAAACACAGTTATATTTCTCCTTTAAACATCGTATCATCCGTAGAGTTTTTTGCGGGCAAGCCATATCTCCAAGATAGTCACCCAAGAAAATATAGTCGCGAATGTCCCTTTTCTCCGTTTCGCCGACGCAAGTCTTAAACGCTTCAAAGTTACTGTGAATATCTGCCATTACTGCAATTCGTATGTTTTCGGGCATGGCTTATTCCTCCTCGGCGATCTCCTCGATTATTGCGCGTATCTCGTCCACGCCCTCTCCCGTATCCGCCGAGAACTCGATGATAGTCAAATCATCCGCGCAGGGCAACTCGGTAAGCAGCGTCTTACGCCGCTCGGCGCGCTGATTTTTTGAGAGCTTGTCCGCCTTTGTGAGAACGATAACGAATGGGAATTCGCCGTCGATCAGATAATTCACCATAGACAGATCGTCGGCGGTAGGGGAGTGACGGAAGTCGATAAGCTGAAACACTAGCGCCAGTTCACGGTCAGCCGAAAGATATCCGCCGATAAGCCTATTCCAGCTATGCTTTTCGGACTTTGAAACTTTGGCATAACCGTAGCCGGGCAGATCTACGCAGTAAATATTTTCCAGCTCGTAGAAGTTGATTGTAGCCGTTTTTCCCGGTACAGCGGAAACACGGGCAAGCGCTTTCCTATTAAATATCTTGTTTATCAGCGAGGACTTCCCGACATTCGACCGCCCCGAGAACGCTATCTCCGTGCGCTCCGATGGCGGTATCTGCTCAAACTTCCCATAGGAAGTGAAAAATTTCGCGTTGTTGTAGTTCATCTTAGTTGTCACCTCTTTAATAAATACGAGTTATGGACTGAGAAGTCATACTCCGTTTACGCATAAAGCAAACTGTTCCCGTACAGCATATAAGGCGTCCATAGCTCCAAAGCTCGTCGAGCACCACGCCGATATCGGCAAATATCGCGTCATATTGCGAGTGTTCTGCAATAACATAAACTGTTTTGACAAGCCGTTCCGAAAGCGTATTCGGCTAAAGTGGGTGCGCACTTTTCTCAATAATAAGCCGATAGTCGATATAGTCTTTGGCGGTATGCTCCAGCTTTGAGTAAAACTGCTTATATTGCGCGGCAAATTCAAGCGCCCGCAAATTCAGCCGAAAATACGAAACGGGGCGGCTGTCAAGCACGATTGCTTTACAAACCGCCGCCGTCATAACCGTATCGTCAGTAAACGCCGACCCCCTATGAAATTCAAAGCCGTATTTTTTTTGCAGAGAACTTCATAATTAAGAGCCTATAATATCCCCGAAAATCGCTCCTTATATCATGCGTTAAGAACGGGTTTCTTTATCTCGGATTTCTTTGGCAGATCCTTTTTCTTCGGCGCACTGTCAACTGCATTTAATGCTCCGCAGTTTGGCAGCACAAGCGCCGTTTCGAGCACGGTCGAGATGCCCTCCGCGATAACGAACTTGATGTTCTCACGAACCTTATCGTCGATCTCCTCAAGGTCGGACTCGTTTTCCTTTGGAATACATACCGTCTTTATTCCCGCGCGGTAAGCCGCCATGGTCTTTTCCTTAAGACCTCCGATAGGCAGTACCTTGCCGCGCAGCGTTATCTCGCCCGTCATTGCCACGTCGCGGCGGACGGGAGTACCCGAAAGCGCGGAGATAAGCGCCGTCGTGAGCGTTACGCCCGCGGACGGTCCGTCCTTGGGGACTGCTCCCTCAGGAGCGTGAACGTGAATGTCCTTGTCCTTGTAGAATGCGGGGTCAATACCGTATTTTTCGGCAAGCGAACGCGTCAGAGATACCGCGATCTTCGCAGACTCTTTCATTACCTCGCCAAGCGAGCCCGTAAACTCGGTCTTACCCGTGCCTTCCAGTACCAAAACCTCCAGCGGCAGCATGGTACCTCCAACGGAAGTCCACGCCAGACCGTTCACAAGTCCAACCTCATCACGTGCGGCAAGCACTTCTGGACGGTATTTTTTCATACCGAGGAAGTCTCGCAGATTGCCCTCGGTAACCTTGACCAATTTTTCGCCAGAAACGAGCATTTTAGCCGTCTTTCGGCAGACTTCGCCGATCTTGCGTTCAAGCTTGCGCACTCCCGCCTCGCGGGTGTAGAAGTCGATTATTGAATAAAGTGCCTTATCGTTGATCTTGAGCGTCTTGGAGCTTTCGCCGTGTTTTTTCAATTGCTTGGGAACAAGGTGCTTTTTGGCGATGTTGAACTTCTCCTCGCGCGTATAGCTTGATAGCTCGATTACCTCCATTCTGTCAAGCAGCGGTGTGGGAATAGTATCCAGACTGTTCGCGGTAGTGATGAACAGCACCTCACTCAGATCAACGGGTACTTCGATGTAGTGATCGACGAATGCATTGTTCTGCTCCGAATCAAGTACCTCCAGCATAGCCGAGGAAGGGTCGCCCTTGTAGTCGCTGCCCATCTTGTCTATCTCGTCCAGCAGAATAACGGGATTTATCGTTTTAGCCTGCTTCAGGGCATTGATAATGCGTCCCGGCATTGCTCCGACATAAGTCTTTCTGTGACCGCGTATCTCAGCCTCGTCGCGTACACCGCCCAACGAAATGCGCGCATACTTGCGTCCCAGCGCTTCCGCGACGGAGCGACCTATCGAAGTCTTGCCCACTCCGGGAGGTCCATAAAGACATATGATCTGCCCCTTGACATCGGAAGCGAGCGCCCGTACCGACAGTGTTTCGAGAATACGCTCCTTGACCTTTTCGAGACCGTAATGGTCGCGGTCAAGCAGCTTTGCGGCAGCGTCGATATTAAGCTTATCCTTAGTTCTCTTATTAAAAGGCAGCGAGATTACGGTATCAAGATAATTGCGCAGTACCGCCGCTTCCTGTGACGAGCCTGACATACGCGAGAGCTTTTCCGCTTCCTTTATCAGCTTTTCCTCGTGCTCCTCGGCAAGACCTAGCGCCTTTATTTTCTCTATGTACTCGTCGCACTCCTCCATGGGGCTGTCGCTGTCACCGAGCTGCCGTGAAATGACCTTGAGCTGCTCGCGGAGGTAGTATTCGCGTTGATTTTTGTCGACCTGCTCACGAACCTGCTCCTGTATTTCGATCTCTGTCATCATAATCTCGACCTCTCCGTCGAGGAGCGAGATCAGCTTTTTCATACGCTGGAGAGTGCCGTTTGTTTCGAGCAGCGCCTGCTTATCCTCAAGCTTGAGCACAACGTTGAAGACCACCTTGTCAAACAGCCGCGAGCAATCCTCCTCGGAGATTATGCTCTCGTAAAGATCCTTCGGCATTTTTGGTGATACCTGCGCGTAGTTGTCGAACGCCTCTTTGAGAGCGCGCTTAACCGCGGTCTGAGTAGCGGAGGAGAGTGCCGCGCCGCGCTGCGGATAGGGCTTTACCTCGAACTTTATGTAGCTTTTGTCGGGGATATACTTGACCGTTTTTGCGCGATAAAGCCCCTCCACTAGCACACGTGTAGAGCCGTCGGGGGTAGTCAGCAGCTGCTTTATCTGACCGACAACGCCGACCTCGTATATATCCTGCGGCGCGGGATCGGTCTCCGACGCGTCTTTCTGCGATACGAGGAATATGAGACCGTCCTTGCCCGCGGCAGCCTTGAGCGCGTTTACCGAGCGTTCTCTGCCGACATCGAAATGGAGCACCATTGACGGGAAAACCACCAGTCCGCGGAGCGAAATAGCGGGGATTATCGTTGTGTTAGCCATATATTTTTCCTCCTATTGTTCGTTTTTATATATTTATGATCGTTAAGTCGATACTTTAAGTGCTTTCACTATTATACAATATTTTTTCGTATTTTGCAAGCCCAAAAGAATTCCGTATTTTTTGGAAATTATCGGAAAATAAGCGAGCAGATGCCAAATACAACGGGCTGATGCAGCATATAGATCCAGATCGTATGCTGACCTACGGCGCATAACCAGCCAATATGCTTTTGGTAGAAGAACTTCGGGAGCGCGTTCTCCTTCGCCCATACGCCGAAATAACTGCCGGCAGCGAAAAGGAAGAACCACGGCAAAAGCGGAAAATAATCCGACGAGCCGAAGCCGGGCGAATGAAGTCCCAGCGGAAACAGCGCTTCGTTATATGCAACTGCTGGCATCTCCCATTCGAATACATTTTTTATACCGAAAAAACCGTATGCGGTGATATTCCCGAGTTGATCGGCAGTCAGTCTGGGAATGTTCCACGTCAGCACGAACAGTGCGCCGAATATCAGCAATCCCGCAACCGGCGGCAACAGATCGAACAGCTTTTCTCCGAGACCGAAAAGCATCATGGAAATTCCCAGAAAATGTAAAATGCCGAACCACACAAAGCCCTCGGAGAAGAACGGCGTTACGAACGTGATTATCATACCGAGGAAAAAACACTGCACGCCCCGTTTGAGATTGTTTCGTGAAAATCTGCACACCGCGCCCGATATAAAAATGAACATTCCCGCGAAGACATCGCGGATAACGTCGAACCAACCCTCAAAGAAAATCGGAACGTCCACGCCGAAAATGTATTTTAAGTCGTACATCGTATGGTACACTACCATACAGATGATAGCCAGTCCTCTTATTTCGTCCAGCAGAAACACTCTGCCGCTTTTTCCGGTTGTTTTAGCGTTTGTCATTTTAACTCCTATTGCTTGAAAAATTTTCCTGCCTATATATTGTATCACATTTTTGTGAAAAATACAATAGCCCCTTGAAAAGTTTTGTAAAATATGGTATAATATTAAATGAATATTGTGTGAAAACGGCAAGGAGGATCACAAAATGGCTGAAAAATGGGATCTTTATGAAATCAACCGAGTAAAAACGGGCGAGGTCATAGAGCGCGGCGAACAGATACCTTCCGGGCGGTTTCGCCTTGTGGTACACGTCTGCATATTTGGCAGCGACGGAAGAATGCTGATACAGCAGCGCCAACCGTTCAAGGAGGACTGGAGCAATTTGTGGGACGTGACGGTCGGCGGCTCCGCGGTCTCGGGCGATACAAGTCAAACCGCCGCCGAGCGCGAGGTTATGGAGGAGATAGGTCTGCCGATATCGCTTGACGGCGAAAGACCGCGCTTCACGGTGAATTTTGACGTCGGCTTTGACGACTTCTGGTTTGTGAAGCGTGACGTCGACATTTCTGCGCTGAAACTTCAATATGAGGAAGTCCAAGCAGTCAAGTGGGCGGCTAAAGAGGAAATATTCGCGATGATAGACAGCGGCGAGTTTATCCCGTATCACAAATCGTTTATCGAAACGGTATTCTTGTTTTCGGGTCAGGTCGGCACAATCGATAACCATTGCCGAACAGTAAATTAAATAAGGAAAGTAAAATTTTGGAATATATACAGATCGGACAAGTTAAGATAGAAAAAACCGCCGCTCTCGCTCCCATGGCGAGCGTCGCGGATAAGGCTTACCGCACGATAGCCAAGGAATTCGG
This sequence comes from uncultured Oscillospiraceae bacterium, assembly GCA_910587465.1. Classification (GTDB taxonomy): domain Bacteria; phylum Bacillota; class Clostridia; order Oscillospirales; family Ruminococcaceae; genus CAG-115. The sequence continues at coordinate 79,165 of CAJUMS010000003.1, read as the reverse complement.
CGCGGCGTATTGCGTCGGTGAAATGGCGAGCTGCAAGGGCTTGTGCTATTCCGATAAGAAAACCGCCGCGCTGCTCACCGTCACGGAAAGCGAGCGACCAATGGCGGTGCAGCTCTTCGGCGCGGAGCCCGAGTTTATGTACAAAGCGGTCAGGATAGCCGAGAAGTATAAGCCCGATATAATCGACATCAATGCGGGCTGCCCAATGCCGAAGATCGTTTCGGGCGGCGCAGGGTGCGCCCTTATGAGAACTCCGGAGCTTTTCGGGAAGCTGATAGATGCGGCGGTCTCGGCGACGGATATCCCCGTCACGGTTAAGATACGTAAGGGCTGGGATAACGAGCACATCAACGCCGTGGAGCTTGCCCTGATTGCGGAGAAAAGCGGCGCGGCTGCAGTAGCGGTACACGGGCGCACCAAGGAGCAGCTTTACTCGGGAAAAGCAGACTGGGATATTATAAAAGAGGTCAAGCGGGCGGTGTCGATACCTGTTATAGGCAACGGCGATGTTTCAAGTCCCGAGGATTGCGAACGTATGTACGAGTATACAAATTGCGACCTCGTGATGATAGGGCGCGGCAGCTACGGCAGACCGTGGTTGTTCGGGCAGATACGAGACTACTTTGACGGTAAGTCCGTTCGTCCCGAGCCCGATCTTGACGAAAAGCTGTCGATAATGCGCCGCCACATTGAGCTATTGGTCGGTGACAAGGGCGAGCGCACGGGAATGAAAGAGGCGCGCCGTCAGGCAGCATGGTATATCAAGGGAATAAGCGGCGCTGCGAAGTTCAGAAATCTCTTCGGCTGTATGAACAAACTTGCCGACTTGGATAATTTAGTAGAGCAAATAAAACAGGGGGAATAATATGGAGGACTACGGAAAAAAGATAGCGGGCATTTGCTGCTTTAACGTCAAGAACGACCCACTGTTGAAAGGGTTTGCAAAGCTTTTCGGAGATTCGGCGTTGGAGAGCGTCGAGGGCTACACCGAGATAGTTCGCGCGCTCGCGTTGGAGGGGCAATCTCTCGGCGATTATCTTCATGATATGCTGGTGTTTGCGGACTCGCCGATACTCGCCGAGTGCGTTAAAAACCTCACTGAGCCGCGCAGGGAGGCGGTCGAGCATGACGTCGCGGTAGCGACGGAGATTGCGAAAACGGTCTCGCGGGAACTTAAAACGCGCCTTTCCGCACAGTATTCGGACTTCGATTTTATGAGCCTGCCGTACTTTGACAGCGGCGATTTCGGCTATACCGCCGAGTATTTTATCCATTATGTTAAAGTACACGGGAACGGAATGTTCGCGAAATACAAAGCTTTCTCGTTTGACGGCGAGCTTCGCCCTATTGCGGACACGGATAAGATACGCCTGACCGATCTCAAGAATTACGAGGCTCAGCGTCAGCAGGTGATCGACAATACGATCTGCTTCCTTCGCGGAAAGCCCGCACAGAACGTTCTGCTGTACGGCGAGCGCGGCACGGGCAAGTCAAGCACCGTCAAGGCTATCCTCAATGAGTATGAAGAATTGCGTATGGTCGAAGTTTCCAAGAACGATGTGGCAATGCTGCCCGCGCTGTTCCGCAAATTAAGGAATATACCTCTTAGGTTTATCGTGACGATTGACGACCTGGCGTTCGTCGAGAACGATGACCGTTTCGGGATACTTAAGGCGGCGCTTGAAGGCTCGCTTTCCGCAAAGCCCGATAACATACTGATTTATGCGACCACCAACCGCCGAAAGATCGTACGCGAGACGGCTGCGGACCGCGAGATATCTGGCGCGGACGCTATTGATGAGAGCATGTCCCTAGCCGACAGATTTGGCTTGTTTATCACGTTTATGAAACCCGATAAGCAAGTCTTCCTCGATATCGTGCAAAAGCTTGCCGCGGACAAGGGTCTCGTCGTGTCTGCGGAGCGACTTGAAACTGCGGCGGAGCGTTTCGCCCTGCGGCACGGGGGACGTTCTCCGAGAACGGCACGGCAGTTCGTCGACTGGCTTGACGGAAGAATTTCACTTGATCTGGAGTATTGATTATGAACAAATTCAACAAATTTCTTAAAATATCGTTTTTCGCAATCATCAGCAGTACGCTTTTGCTGACGGGCTGTGACAGGGAAGGAGAGGAAAGCTCACTGCCCTCAGAGATAGTTGTCTCGGGAGGAGATATTTCCGAGCCAGAAAAGCTGCCGTTCCCCGTCAACACGTGCGGCGTAAGGCTTGAAAAGGCTGTCGAAAGGGCCGTGAGCCTATCGCCCGCCGTGACCGAGATAATCTGCGAACTCGGCTTTCAGAGCGCTCTCGTAGGCGTTAGCGGGTACTGCGACTACCCTGAGAACCTGTCCGTCCAAAGTGTCGGAAGTACGGAAAATCCCGATATCAATGCGATAATCCAATTGAGACCCGACGCAGTGTTTACGCTGTCCGTGCTTTCGGAGCGCGAGACGTACACACTGGCTCAGGCGGGCATTGCCGTGCTGACGGCAACCGTGCCCACAAATATGGAGGGTTATACTGCGCTGTATAAAGAGATTGCGTCTGCGTTCTACGGTAAGGAGCTGACCGACAGTCAGAAGGAGGTTACCAAGGCATTGCAGGCTGGCAAGGACGCGCGTTCCGCACTGGAGAAAGCTGCGCAGACCGTTGAGCATTACACGTTTGTTTATGTGACAGAAAAGCTGACAATAGCGGGCGCGGACACCTTTGAAAGCGCTGTGCTGAGCATTTCGGGAGAAAACAAGTATACGGGCGGCGGCTACCTTACCGTCGAAGAGCTGGACTGTGAAACGCCGACTTTCCTTATCGCTGACAGTACGCTCTCCGAGGATGACATCAACAATAATGAAAAGCTTTCCGATCTTCTCTACAACGGCGCGGAGCTGCGTTTCGTGAATTCCCGTTGCTTTGAGCGTCCTACCGCGCGTACCGCGGAGGTATTCGCAAACCTTACCGCGAGCGCTCCCGAGACCGTGGAGACGGACGAGAATACCGACGACTACGGTTACGGGACAACAGACGAGGGCGAATATTGGTAATATCAAAAGGCAGGAGTTGTTTCCTGCCTTTTGTGTTACATAGGTGTGATGATATAGCCGTTTTCGTGCCAGTAGTCTATAGCGCTACCGAGGACGTTGGTATTGGTCTCGCTTACCGCGTGGAGAAGATAAACCGCGCCGTTATGCGTTTTGGAGGTTATCTTATCATATGCCTCGGCTGTGGATGGCTGATTTGCGGTTTCCCAATCCTTGTAGGCAAAGCTCCAGAGCACCGTGGTGTATCCCAGCGACTTCGCGCAGGCAAGTACACGCTCCGAGAATTCACCCTTGGGAGGGCGCATTACATACATATCGTAGTTGAACTGCTCCTTTATATAGCTGTGGAGCAGATAAAGCTCCTCATACAGCTCCTCGACGGTACATTCGGGCAGCGACGGGTGGGAATATGTGTGGTTTCCCACGGTGTGCCCCTCGTCGATCATTCGCTTTATCAGTCCCGGGTTTTTCGAGGCGTAATCGTATGTGACGAAGAACACGGCGCGGACGTTCTTGTTTTTGAGTGTATCCAGTATCTGTGCGGTGTAACCGTTTTCATACCCTTCGTCAAACGTCAGCCAGAGTCGCTTTTTAGCAGCTTCTCCGATAAAAAGTGCGCCCATGTCACCGTATTCGCGCTCCGCGGCAACTGCGCCGATAGGACGGTTATCGCTGTCCGTCTCCACGCCCATTCCGTATGCTACTTTATCGTTATTGTATTGGAAAAGCTCGCCGTGCTCCGCCGCCGCTTGCACCGTGCTGCATAGCATTGCAACGGTGAGCGCCGAGGTAAATACGGTCAATATCGTTTTTTTCATTATTTATCATTCCCTTTCTGTAAAATGGTATAAATATTATTCGTAAATGTATAAGCATTATTTAAGTTAAATTTCGGAGAATATTAAGGAATAATAATGTTTTTCTAACGTTATAATAATTTTTTGCCGAAAATGTTAAAAAACCTTTGTTGAATATTACGAAACAACATTCGTTTTTTCCTCTTGAATAATGATGTGAAATATGTTAAAATATAATCACAGGTGTGGTGTAATTATTTACATCTCTTGACTTGATTAGTGTTTAAAGGAGCCGCTTTGAATGATCCCAAAATTAAGCGAACTCGTTGACCTGCTCAAGGGGCGGCGCGTGTTTATTCAGACGCATAACTTTCCCGACCCCGATGCTATAGCAAGCGCGTTCGGACTGCAGGTACTGCTTGAAAAATTTAATATAACGACAATTATCTGTCATCATGGTTGTGTTGAGCGCGCGGCGACAGCAAATATGATAGCCGAGTTCGGTATCGAGATGACGACGGACGAGTACCTAAAGGATATGACCCCGGAGGATTATATTATAACAGTAGACAGTCAGAAGGGAAACGCCAATATCCGCGATCTTATCGGCGATGAGGTGGCTTGCATAGATCATCACCCCATATTCTGCGAGGTCGACGACTACAAATACAAGGATATCCGCATTGTCGGCAGCTGCGCTACGATAATCGCGGATTACTACCGTCACTACGACATCGATATGCCCGAGAGTGTCGCGACGGCTCTGCTGTACGGGCTTAAATGTGACACGCGTGATTTTACGCGCGGCGTTACACAACTGGACGTGGAGATATACGCGTATTTGTTTTCGAGAAGCAATGCCCAGCAGATACGTTATTTTCAGTCGGGCGAGATACATTACGACGAGCTGAACTCGTTTGCGGACAGTATGCGTAAGATCGACATATTTGACGGCGTGGCGTTCGCATTCCTGAACTTTAACTGTGCGGACGCGTTTATTGCTACGGTCTCGGATTTCATTCTTGATATTGACGCGGTGAATTTCGCGATCGTGTACACGCGCCGCGGGAACGGTTTTAAGTTCTCGGTGCGCAGTGAATTTGACGAGCTGGACGCGGGACAGATAGTTTCGGAGGCGCTCGCAGGTCTCGGTTCCGGCGGCGGACACAGATCAATGGCGGGCGGTTTCGCCGAGGAGAGCAAGGTGCTCGATATCAGTATCGACGTTAATAAGGTGATACAGGATCTGTTTCTGAACGTTATCAACAAGACTCCCAGAACCGGTCTCGCCGCAAGGGTAATGCCAATGAAAGACACTAACGGAATGGAATTGACATAATATAACGGGACGGTACGCCGTCCCGTTTTTTATATAATAATGTTGTTGACTTTTAGGGCGAATAGTGCTATAATAAAATAGTATATGAAAATTTTACAAGGAGTGATCGTTATGACGATTTTTTATAAGTTTGAAGGCAAAATGTATATAAATATTACAAACGGCTGCCCGTGCGACTGCGTTTTCTGCTTGCGGAAGAACGCCGACAGCATTAAGGACAACGACAGTCTCTGGCTGGAACATGAGCCGTCGTTCGAGGAGATATGCGCGGCGTTTGACGAGTTTGACAAGACGGGGATATCCGACGCGGTGTTCTGCGGCTACGGCGAACCTGCCGTCCGCGCGGATATGCTGCTGAAAACTGCCGAGTACATCAAGACAAATTCCGATATGTCGATACGTGTAAATACCAACGGACTGATCCATCTGATACACAAGGATTTCGATCTCAGCCGCTTCAAGGGCTTGGTCGACAGTGTTTCCATCAGTCTGAACGCTCCGACAGCCGCGCGTTATAATGAAGTTACGCGACCGAGTTTCGGCGAACCCGCATTTGATGTTATGCTGGACTTTGCGGTCAAGATGAAAGAGCTTGGAATTAAAACAAGCTTTACAGTAGTCGACGTAATAAGCGAAGAGGAGATATCCGAGTGCCAAAGGCTTGCGGATAAGCTCGGTATACCGCTTAGAGTGCGCTCCTACGTTTCCGATAACGAGAGCTACACATGAGAATATTGGGAATTGACCCAGGGTATGCCATTGTCGGCTACGGGGTACTGGAATTTGACAATACGCGCTTTAAGGTGATAAACTACGGCGCTATCACCACCGAATCCGATACGCCCTTTGACAAGCGACTTGCGGAGATATACGATGATATGTGCAGAGTATTGGATATGTTCAAGCCCGATTGCATGAGTATTGAAAAGCTGTACTTCAATACCAACATTACCACGGGTATTGATGTTGCGCAAGCGCGCGGCGTGACAATGCTTGCCGCCGTACAACGCGGTGTTCCGATATATGAATACACGCCGTTGCAAGTTAAAGTCGCCGTGACGGGCTACGGTCGCGCCGAAAAACAACAGATGCAGGAGATGACGAAAAATATCCTGCACCTCAAGGAAGTGCCGAAGCCCGACGATACTGCAGATGCGCTTGCTATTGCTATTTGTCACGGTCACACAGGCGGTTCGAAGATGTCGGAGATAATGCGCGCTAATGAAGTAAAGCAGTTGAATAAGAAAAGGTGAGGAAAAGCTATGATATACAGTTTGCAGGGTGAACTGACACATTGGGAGGCAGGGCTTGCCGTTATCGAATGCGCGGGGGTGGGTTATGCTTGCCGCACGACGATGAACACGCTTTCAAAAATTCGTGACCTTGGTAAGGTAAAGTTATTTACATATCTCCACGTTACGGAGAATTCGCTTGATCTGTTCGGTTTCGCGGACAGCGCGGAGCTGGCGAGCTTTAAACAGCTCATCTCGGTGTCGGGAGTGGGTCCCAAGGCAGCGCTGTCGATATTGTCCGATATCACACCGTCCAAACTGGCGTTGTGTATCGCGACGGGTGACAGCAAAACGCTCACGAGGTCTCCGGGGATAGGTGTTAAGATCGCGCAGAGGATAGTTCTAGAGCTTAAAGACAAGGTCGCGAAAGAGCAGAAGTTCACGTCGGCGGAACTGGCGAGCCTCCCCGTTCAGGGAAGCAGCAATATTGCCGAGGCAATAACGGCGCTGCAAACTCTCGGCTTCAATCCCGCGCAGTGCGGAGCGGCGCTCTCGGGTGCAGACCCGAACGCAAGCGTTGAGGAGCTTATCAAATTCGGTCTTAAAAATCTTGGATAATTTGGATCTAACTCTATGGAGAGGAGTTATAATGAATAATAAAGACAAAAACAGTAGATTTATAAACTGCCTGATGGCGTTTGTCGTCGGGTGCTTTGTGGGTGTTGTGATAATGTTTTGGAACGTGCCCGACGATATCCCTTTTCTGGTAACGCTGGGCAGTCTTTTCGGCTTTGCAGCGCTTTTGTCACTGACGGCGCTTGTGTTGTCGGAGTTTGTTGTGCCGTACCGCAATAAGAAAAAAGCCGCCGTTCGCGCTCTCGGCAAGGACGGTCTCAAGATAATGCGCAAGGACGAGACCGCAAAGCTCGCCTATAAGGGCATTTACTCGATAATGGACGGCAAATATCCTCAGGCGGAGGAGTATCTTCAACAGGCGCTCGCGCACTCGGATATACGTCAAAATCAGATGTTCTGCATTGAGTGGCTGATACGGCTGTACGAGGCGATGGAGAACGACAGCAAAATGCTGTGGTGTTACCGCAAGGCGGTGGAGTACTCGCCCGACAACGCGGAGGCGCAGTCGCGGCTCGGTCACGCTTATTTCGCCGACGGAAAGCTCGATCAGGCTATGTATTGCTTTGAGCAGGCGCTCCGCTATGATCCTAACAACGGATATTCATATTTCAGTATCGCCAAGATACAACTTATCCGCGGTCAGGACAGCACGGCGTTTGAAACGCTGCAAAAGCTCGTCAAGATAAACGAAAATCATCCGCTCTGCCATGCCGAGCTTGCCGATTATTACGCAATGCAGAACAACAGGGAAATGGCGGAGGAGGAGTGCAAAAAGGCACAACTGTGCGGTATCAAGGATCCCGACGAGCTGAACAAGCGTATAAACGCGATGCTCAGCTTTCATGAGACGGAGTTTTCGGGCGGAGATCTGCCGACAATGTATTACAGAAAGATTGAAACGTCCGAGGTCAAATCGGAT